>QKHD01000196.1 GCA_003250175.1 Helicobacteraceae bacterium | reverse complement strand
AAAACCAGCGGCGTCTTTAACGTTGGTGCCGGAGAGGCTAGAGAGTTTAACGAAGTGCTGGGTATTTTGCATAAAGAGCTGGACATCTTCACCGAGGTGGAGTACGTGGACAACCCCTGGGCCTTTTACCAGAACCACACCGAAGCGGATATTTCCGCAACCAAGGCGGTACTGGGCTACGAACCCCGCTACCGGATCGAAAACGGGATCGCCGAGTACGTGGCGGAAATCAAAAACATTTACGAGAAAGAGCTGGCCTAAGTGTTACATCTGAAAAACCACTCCCCGAAGATTCTGGTCATCGGGGATTTGATGATCGATTACTACCTCTGGGGCAAGTGCGAGCGCATCAGTCCGGAGGCACCGGTTCAGGTTGTGGAGATCGAACGGGAAAGTGCCGTCTTGGGCGGTGCGGGGAACGTGCTCAATAACCTGCTGAGTTTGGGTGCACAGGTGAGTGCCTGCTCCGTGATCGGTGAAGACGCCAACGCGGAGGAGCTCTGCGGCCTGCTGGATGCCAGCGGGATCGAGCGCAGCATGATCCTGCGCCAATCCGGACGCAAGACCTCCAAAAAGAGCCGGGTGGTTGCTTCCCACCAGCAGGTGATCCGCTTTGACAAAGAGTCCAAGGAGGACATCAGCGCCGCCTCCCAGGCGGCACTCATCGCCCAGGTGGAAAAACGACTGGGAGAGTTTGACGCGGTCCTGCTCAGCGACTACCACAAAGGGGTTCTGACGGAAGCATTGACCCGTAAAGTGGTGGCCCTCATCCGCGCGGCGGGCAAACCGGTGCTGGTCGACCCAAAGGGAGACGACTACAGCAAGTACACCGGCGCCACGCTCATTACCCCTAACAAAAAAGAGGCCTCCATCGCATCCCGCATTGCCATTCGGGATGATGCAAGCCTCAAGGAGGCGGGGGAATTGCTGAAAAACTCCCTCAAGCTCGATGCCTGTGTCATCACCCTCTCCGAAGACGGCATGGCCATTTTCGAAGAGGAGATGACCAAGATCGGCGCAACGGCCAAGGAGGTCTATGACGTAACCGGTGCGGGCGATACGGTCCTGGCTACTTTGGGCTTCGCCCTGGCCGCCGGCCAGAGCCTGCTCGAAGCCGCCAAGCTGGCCAACTCCGCCGCGGCGGTCGTTGTGGGCAAACTGGGCAGCGCTACGGTAACCATCGATGAGATCATCGCCTACGAAGGCAGCCTGCACCACTGCGAGATCAGCGAAAAAATCAAGCGCTTCGAAGCCATCGGCGAGACGGTGGCGGAGCTGAAAAAACGTAAAAAGCGGGTCGTCTTTACCAACGGCTGTTTTGATATTCTGCACCGCGGCCACGTGGAGTACCTGCGCGAATCCCGTGCCCAGGGCGACGTGCTGGTCGTGGGGGTCAACTCCGACGCCAGCGTCAAACGTCTCAAGGGCGAAAGCCGCCCGGTGGTGGGCGAAGAGGACCGCGCCTATATTTTAGCGGCGCTGGGGATTGTCGATTATGTGGTGATCTTTGACGAAGATACGCCGTATGAGCTGATCAAACAGGTACGTCCCCATGTTCTGACCAAGGGAGCGGATTATGAGGGCAAAGAGGTCGTCGGCAGCGATATCGCCGATGAGGTCCGCCTGATCCGTTTTGTCGACGGCAAATCGACTACCAAGACCATCGAAAAGATCCGGAGCGCGGAATAGCCCATGGTCGGCCGCTGGATACTCTATATCCTGATTGCACTGCTGCTCTCCCCCATCGCGTTTAACGCGGTCTTTTATTTTGTGGAAAAGGACCTGGAAGAAAATCCGGTCTCGCAAAACAGCGTGGAAGAGATCGTCTACAAAGACGGCGAAAGCCTCTTTGCGGCCCGATGTTCCAGCTGCCACGGGGCCAATGCGGACGGGGCAGGGGGCTACCCCAGGGTCAACGGCGAGGCGGCCTACAGTATTCTCTCCAAGCTGATCGGGTACAAAAACGGCAGCTACGGCTCCAGCGCCAAGGGCGTCATGGTGCTGCAGGTGCAGGATCTGAGCGAAGAGGAACTGAAGATGCTTGCCAGCTACCTGGCGGGGCTGACCCCGGTGCTCAACGAAGAAGAGACCAAAAAACTGCGGACCATCGAACTGGACAGCTTCGATAGTTCTAGCTAAGGATAATCATGAACCGACTGATCAAACGAACTTTTTTTCTCCTACTCATTCTTGGGATGACTGCCCAGCTGCAGGCACGGGGCAACAACCTGATTGATGTCAACATCAACAACGAAGACCTGGAGGTGGAATACACCAATATCAACGCCTGGTCCCGTAACTCCCAGACCCTTTTTAGCGCCGGGATGCTCAATGCCTACGACAAGGACGACATCCGACACATGCTCTATACCGTAACCCTGATGCAGGAGGGGCTGACCGACCTGCGGGGTGTGAGTTTCGGAATCGGGTTTCGTGGGGTATTCAGTATGCTGGACGAGAAGGTCGATCCGTATGGAAAAAATGACTCCCATGAGGTGGGCGCCCTGGGCGTTCGGGCCAAATTCATGTATACTTTCCCTTTACGGGTCAAGACCATTCTGGGCCTGACGGCCAACTACGGTCCGCGCTCGCTCTCCATCAACACCGAGATGGAGCAGTACCGCGAATACCGCCTGGAGCTGAGTGCCGAACCGATCGACGGGGGCTGGATTTACGCGGGTTACCGCGGGATCGAGTTCAAGTTCGATAACGATGAGGTTTATGAAATGAATCAAAAACTCTATGTTGGGATGAAGATATATTTCTAATGAAAACAATGATTGAAAACGAGCTGCGCTCGCATCTGGAAACGATCCAAAAGGTTATCGCCGACATGCAGCCGGTGATTATGGAAGCCACCGAAGCGGCGGTGGCCACCCTGAAACGGGGCAACAAAATCCTGCTCTGCGGCAACGGCGGCAGTGCGGCGGACGCCCAGCACATTGCGGCGGAACTCACCGGCCGCTACAAGACCGAGCGCCTCTCCCTCCCGGGGATCGCGCTGACTACCGATACGTCGGCCCTTACGGCCATCGGCAACGACTACGGCTATGATCTGGTCTTTGCCCGTCAGGTCGAGGGTCTGGCCAATGCGGGGGATCTTTTGATCGGGATCTCCACCTCCGGAAATAGCAAAAACGTTATGCTCGCCTTTGAAAAGGCGAAGGAAAAAGGGTGTACCTGCCTCGCCATGACAGGGCGTGACGGCGGGAAGATGAAGCCTTTGGCCGACATCAATGTGATCGTCCCTTCCGATAACACTCCCCGTATTCAGGAGATGCACATCCTGATCGGCCATACCATCTGCCAGGGAATCGACGACGCCTTTTAATTAGCAAAAGGCGGCCAGTTTTCTCCCATCTATCCGGGCGGTTTTTCCGCCCCCGCTCCCCAATGCCCCCGCATCTTTTAACTTTTTCAAAATCCGAGACAGGGTCTCCGGAGTAATATTCAAAATCTCGGCAATCTTTTTATTTTTGAGCTGTAAAAAGGTCTCCGGATGCTCCTGGATAAAGCGTGCGACACGCTGGGAAGCACTCAGGGTGGTCTGGGCCGTAAAGGCCGCATCGAGGTTTTTGATCTTTTTGGTCAGGGAGCGGATGATGTTAAAGCTGATGGCCGGGTCCGCCAAAAACTCCTTTTCAAACCGGGCATAATCGATCAGCATGACCTGGCACACGGTCTCGCACACCGCCGTGGCGGGGTAGCGGATGTGTTCCAAACAGGGCATCTCCGCCACCATGGTGGGTGCGGTGAAGTTGTGAATCACGATCTCATTGCCGTCCGGAAGGCTCTTGTAGACCTTCACAACCCCCTCCAGCAGCATGTGCAGATACTTGGGCTGGTCCCCCTCAAAAAAGAGAAATTCACCGGGCTGGAGGGTCTTGTTGAGGCTGATGGTAGCGATCCGCTCAAGCTGTTCAGGGCTGAGGGCGGAGAAGAAATAGATGGCGTCGAGTTTCATACGGAGCCTTTTAATTTTCTTGACGGAGGTCAATGACTTGGTGGAGAGATTGTTCCATAATGGGAATAAAAAAAGGATGAACCATGTCAGCAATCAGCGAATTTATGCGAGCCGACCACCGACGATGCGATGCCACCTTCAGCGAACTGGAAAACCTGGCGGAATCGGGCCAGCACGATGCCCTCTCCGATGCCCTGGCGGCATTTAAAAAAGACTTCCTGGAGCACTTCGCCATGGAGGAGGAGATCATGTTTCCCGCCATCGAGCAAAAGACCGGCATGAGCATGGGGCCGACCCAGGTCATGCGTATGGAGCATGAGCAGATGCGCCACCTGATGGGCCGGATGGAAGAGGCTCTTAAGCAGGGGAATACGGAGCAGTTTTTGGGACTTTCCGAAACCTTCATGATCCTGGTGCAGCAGCACAACATGAAAGAGGAGCAGATCCTCTATACCATGGCCGATAACGTGCTGGCTGCGGAAAACGTGGATATTGTCGAGCGAATGAAGGCGATCTGATGGTTACGGCTATTCATGTCGATACCCGGGAACTTCCCGCTCCGGAGCCCATGGAGACGATTCTTCGGCATTTGGGAGATATCCGTCCAGGTATCTATCTGGAGATGCGCCACCGGATGCGCCCCCAAGTACTGCTCAACATTCTCAAAAACAACGGCTTTGACTACCGTATCCGGGAGAATGGCGAGGATATTTTCGTCTATATTTTCCGCGCCGACGATGAGCGTACACGGCAAAATGTCGGAGTATTGTAATGTTTGGTGCCGGACTTTCGCTGGACCAGGCTCCCCCCTTTAGGGTTCCGTACCGATTTTTTATTTCCGCGCCCCTTTTTGGCATCATGGCGGCTCTGCTCTTTTCCCTGCTCTCCGGAGGCGACCACCGTTTGGCTCCGGAGGTGATCGTGGCGGTGCATATGCTCACTATCGGTGTCTTTTTGATGGTGATGACGGGGGCGATGATGCAGATGCTTCCGGTCATTGCCGGGGCGGTAATCCCCAATCCGAAACGCCACGGGGCCGTGATTCACCTGCTGTATACCGTGGGCGTGCTGCTGCTGGGAGCGGGACTTTATTTCGGCATGATGGCAGCGACGGCCTCCGGAGGGGTTTTGTTGGGCGTCGGCGTGCTCTATTTTCTGATTCTGGCCCTGGGGAACCTACGCAGGGTTCGACCCTTTAGCGACAGCGTCCGGGCCTTTGTCTACGCCCTATCCAGCCTGGGAGTTGCCGTGGGGCTGGGGGTTTTGGCGGCACTTTATTATGCGGGAGTCGGTGATTACCGTGAGATCGTGGGGCAGTTGCACCTGATCTGGATCTTTTTCGGCTGGATCGGCCTGCTGGTCATAGGGGTGAGTTTTCAGGTGGTGCCGATGTTTTACGTCGCCGAAGCCTACCCGCGCTTTTGCCGCACCTGGGGAACGGCTTTGATTTTTGCCTCGTTGCTTCTGGTGACGTTGGTGCGTTGCCTCTTTCCGGAGCAGACGCTCATCACCAAGTTGGCCGCGCTTCCCATGGTGCTGCTTTATATCGGGTTTGCGGTGATTACCATCCGCCGTTTGCGTCTAAGAAAACGGGCCAGCAAGGATGCGACACTTTTTTTCTGGTATCTGGCCATGGGAAGTCTGGGCGTGGCCCTAAGCCTTTGGTACGTCTCCTGGCTGGTCGAGTGGTCGTTTGGGATGGAGAGTGCCGGCATGGTGCTGGGGTATGGGTTTGTGCTGGGGCTGATCAGCGGCATGCTCTATAAGATCATCCCCTTTTTGGTCTGGTTTCACCTCAATGCCAAGGGGCATTTTGATATTCCCACCATGCGGGAGATGATTCCGGCTAAACATATCCGGATGCACTTCTATCTCTATCTTCTTGGGGGATCGGGGCTTTTTGCAGGATGGTGGGGGTTGGTTCCCACCGTTGTGGGAGGGGCGCTGCTGGCCCTCTCCTTCGGGTGGTGGTTTTGGCTGCTTTTGGGCGTGGGGCGCTACTACTTCAAACAGGAAAAACGCCCGTCTCCCATGGCGATGATGAACCTAGCGCAGTAGGGATTCGGCGGCGTCCAGAACCTCTTGGGAGGTGACCTTTTTCATGCAGTCGTGGTGGCCCAGGGGGCATTCGCGCTTCATACAGGGGGCGCACTCGATTTCGTGGCGCACCAAGCGGTAGGCGGGGTTGCCCCACTGGTAGGTTTGGCGGTAGTTGGTCGGGCCAAAGATCGCCACGGTCGGCACACCCAGAGCGCCGGCAATGTGCATCGGTCCGGAGTCGTTACAGATAAAGAGCCCAAGGGCCTGGATATGGGCCATGAGCTCCGCCATGGAGGTTTGCCCCACCAGGTTTTTATAATTTTTCACCCCGTTAAAGACCAACACCTCTTCAATTTTCTGGGCAATGGGGATCTCCCCGGGCGTTCCCAAAATCACAATATCGTACTTTTTGGAAAGTCGGAGAGCGACCTCCGCAAATTTATGGGTTTCCCAGCGCTTGGCACCGCCGTAGGCTGCCCCGGGGGCGATCCCGATGGTGGGGCGGTCAAACCGGACGCTCTCCTTGATTCGGATGGAGGTGGGGCCTGTCGGGTGCTCGGTTTTAAAGAATCCGTTAACGATCTGGTTGTATTTCACCGCCTGGTGGGCCTCTTTTTCAATGGTTACGGAGGTGCCCAGCAGCAGATTGCGCAGGCCGCTTTTGGCGCCTACACGGGTTTTGGTATTGATCAGGCGGCACATGAAGCTGGTGCTGGTGCTGTTGGTGAGGACAAAACAGAGATCAAACTCCCCGTAACGTTCGTTGATCACCTTGGCCTGTTCGCGGATGCCTTCGATCCGGACGGAGTGTTTTTTGGAGATGTCCACCAAAACCTCTTCGAATCGGTCGTCGTCACGGAACATTTCGCACACGCTTTGGGAGGCCAGCATGTAGAGTTTGGCACCGGGGCGCTCTTTGAGAATCGTATCGATCGCCGGGGTCGCCATGATGGCGTCTCCCAGCCAGTTGGGCATCCGGATGAGAATTTTATCAGCCATGGTCTTCCTCGATAATGTAATGGACGGCGTCGCTTAGTGTAATGGTGCCGTCTTGGGGCATAACGGTTTCGCCTGTCATGGAGAGGATGCGGGCGGCCTTTTCAAAATGGTGGGGCGCCGTATCGCCGTTGCGCCACAGGGCGGTGATGCGCTGGTTGGCATTGCGGAAGGTTACCGTGTAGGTACCCTTGAGTACGCGGTAGCTTTCAAACCGGGTGACTTTCAGCAGGGTGACCATAGTGGCATAGGCCTGAAACGCCTCACGTTTTCGCAAGCCCTCACGGTTGTCG
>QKHD01000319.1 GCA_003250175.1 Helicobacteraceae bacterium | reverse complement strand
TTTAAAGCTGGAAAATGCACTCCTGCTCGCCGGAGAAAACGAGATCGTCGAAGTGGTCTCCCAGGTGGAAAATCTGGAAAAAGACCTCAAGGGCTGGTGCAAACTCAAAGGCCACATCCTTGTGGACAAAGAGCCGCTCAAGGGGCAGTTTTCCTACAAGATTCTCAAGCAGAGCCGCCGAACCTTTCCCCGTGACGCCGCCTGGGGCAAACGCCTGGGCGACAAGCCGCTGCTTAAAGATCTGGAGCTGACCGATTCCATCGAGACCAAGGCTCCGGATCTGCAGGGCCTCATGGCTAGAGGGATCGTGCCGGAGTTTGGCTCCCCACAGTACGACTTTGCACTCTCCCACAAGGAGCAGATCTGGTCCGAACCGGTGGCCAGACTCTACGAAGAGGCCAAGGAGTACCAGTGGAACGCCACCAGCGACATTCCCTGGAACGAGATCCCCGACCTTGCCCCCGTCATGGAGCGGGCGGTCTGCCAGATCATGACCTACCTGGTGGAAAACGAGTTTTCCGCCCTCTATATTCCGGGCAAGTTTATCAGCCAGATGAATCCCTACTACATGGAAGTTCCCATGTTTCTTTCCTCCCTGATGAACGACGAAGCCCGACATATCGAGGTCTTTACCAAGCGGGCCAACGCCAACGGCGGCGGTTTCGGCTACTCCTCGGCGGTAACGCAGCGCTCGCTCTATTCCCTCTTTAACCAGCCCGATTACCTGCAGACCTCCTTTTTGCTGCACGTCATGGGGGAGGGGACCTTTATCGACCTGCTTCACTTCCTCGAAGAGCATCTGCCCGATCAGGCGACCAAAAAGATCGTCAATCTGGCCCGCCGCGACGAGACCCGTCACGTCGCCTACGGTATCGTCCACGTCAAGTCGGCGATCACCCAGAACCCGGGAAAGATCAACGCCCTGAAAAACACCGCGTTCAGACGCAAGGAGTTTATGGACGAAACCAGCGGCGAATCGAGCATGCTGTTGGAATCTCTGGCGATCCTAGCCGGGGGCGGTGACGCTCCGGAGCAGTACCAGCGCGGTTTCGAGCTCGTAGAAGAGCTTAAACGGAAAATGGATAGGAACCGGATTAAACGGTTGATAGAAATCGGAATGGATGAAGATTTGGCGATCGACATCTCCAAAGCCCACACACCCAATTTTATGTAGGAGAGACAATGAGTAAGTTTTATAATGAAATGGTCGGTTTTGCCCAGGCAAACGTAGCCCCACACACCAAAAAAGTCGATGACGAGGCGTGCTTCCCCGAAGAGAGCTTCAAGGCGATTCTTGGCAGTAAAAAGACCGGCCTGCTGGTACCCGAAGCCTTCGGCGGTCAGGGCAAAGGCCTGACGGAACACGCCGAGGCGGTTATGGCCCTGGCAGAAAGCTGCGCCACCACCGGCCTGTGCTACATGATGCACAACGTGGCCACCATGTGTATCGTACTCTTTGGCTCCGACGAGATGAAAAAGAAATTTTTGCCCAAAATCGCCTCCGGAGAGGTGCTTTTTGCCCTGGCGTACAGCGAAACCGGAACGGGAACCCACTTCTACCTTCCGGAGATCACCGTCGCCAAGGATAAGGAGAACTACGTCCTCAACGGTCGCAAGTCCTTCGTCACCTCCGCCGAATATGCGGACTACTACCTGGTGCTCTCCAACTCCGCCGATACGGAAGGGCTGGATAACTGGATTATCCCCAAGGATGCCAAGGGCCTGAGCTTCCAGCGCGAAGCGTGGAACGGCCTGGGTATGCGCGGCAACGCCTCCATGCCGATGCTGCTGGAAAACGTCACCCTAGACGGCAGCTACCGTATCGGCGACGCGGGCAGCGGGCAGGCACAGGTCTTTAACGTGGTCGCCCCGTTCTTTGTTACCGGACTGGCGTGCGTCTATGCCGGTGTAGCCAACAACGCGTGCGCGACCGTGGTCGAACACGCCAAAACCCGTAAATACACCGACGGCACCATGCTGGCCGCCATCCCGACCGTGCAGAACCACCTAGCGGAAATCTACACCAAAGCCGCCGGTGCCAAGCACTTTGCCCTGGCCGCCGCCAAAGCGGGTTCCGAAGGAAGTGCCGACGCGCTGGCCCAGATTATCGCCGCACGCCTGAACGCTTCGGATGCCGCAGTCGAAGTCTGCACCAAAGCGATGAAAATCGGCGGCGGTACGGCCTATGCCAAGCGCCTGCCGCTCGAACGCCTGCTGCGTGACTCCCTGGCCGCGGCCGTCATGGCGCCCAGCACGGACGTACTCTCCATCTGGCTGGGCAAAGCCCTGACCGATCAACCCATTCCATAAGGAGCACACTAGATGAAACCGATTATGCTGGGCGCCGTCGCCTACGACCCCAAGGTGATCCCGATCTGGGATATTATCCGGGATTACTACAATGACAACGGCCTGCGGCTTGATTATGTTCTGTTTTCCAACTACGAAGCCCAGGTCGATGCGCTCTTGAACCAACGCATCGATGTCGCCTGGAACACCAACGTTGCCTGGGTTCGCACCCTGGCAGCCACGGGCGGCACGGCCAAAGCGCTGCTGATGCGCGACACCGACATCGACTTTACGACGATGTTTATCGGCAAGGCCTCTTTGGGGATGAAATCCCTGGCTGACCTGAAGGGCAAGCGGGTGGGGCTGGGAAGCGCCGACTCCGCCCAGGCCGCTATTCTGCCCTATAAATTCCTGCAGCAGTCGGGGATCGATCCGGAGAAGGACATCTCCCTCAAACGCTTTAATTCCGACCTTGGTAAACACGGCGACACGGGACGCAGCGAGTTTGATATTCTCGAAGCGATCCTCAACGACGAGATCGACGCCGGAGCCATCGGCAGCACCACCTGGATCCGGATGGTGGAGGAGGGAATGTTCCCCGTTGGCGAAGTGGAGAGCTTTTATACCAGCGAAGGCTACTGCCACTGCAACTTTACCGTGCTTGACAGCCTCGATGCCGGTGTAGCGGAGGCCTTTAAAAAGATGATGCTCTCCCAAGACCCCAACGACCCCGTCATCAAAAAGATGATGGTGATGGAGGGGCTTAACAAATGGGTAGCCACCGGCCCCAATGAACTCAAAGGCTACGAACTGCTCACCCAGGCAATGCAGGAGCAGGGCATGATGGAGAATAACTGGTAAGCCAGCCTTTTGTACAATGTGCCCAAAAAGAGACAAGGGCACCCCATGGCGGCTAGCATTATCATCCTCGACACCGAAACCACCGGGCGCCCCAAGGGGGAAGACCGCATCTGTCAGATCGGTTTTTTGAGCGACCACTCCGGAGAGTGGCAGGCTTATGACGAGCTCTGCAACCCCGGGGTGCCGATTCTCTCCGACGCCATGGCGATTCACCACATCACCAACGAGATGGTCGCCGACAAACCCGCCCTGTGCGACACGGAAGCCTTCCGCACCCTTAAACGCCTCAACACCCCTGAAAACATCATGGTCATCCAAAATGCCCCCTTCGATCTGGGTGTGCTGCGCAACGAAGGGTTTATCTGGCAGGGAAGGGTGGTCGACACCCTGGTCTGCGCCAAACATCTGCTGGATACCCGCCGCCACGCCCTGCAATATCTGCGCTACGAACTGGGGCTATATAAACACGAAGCCGCCATCGCCGAGGCACTGGAAAAAGAGATCACACCCCACGATGCGCTTAGCGACGTCATTGTCACCAAACTGCTGCTCAATCACCTGCTCGAACTCGCCGGCAACGATATGGAAAACCTCCTGCAGCTCTCCGGAGCCCCGGTGCTGCTGCAAAGCGTGGGCTTTGGTAAATACAAGGGGCGTAAATTTGCGGAGGTGGTGCTCGAAGACCAGGACTATTTCCGCTGGGTGCTGCGGGAGTTTCGCCAACTCACCCCCGATGCCAGAGCAACCATCGAATACTGGTTTACCCAGGCCCTCTAGGCTGTCATCCGGAGGTAATCTTTCTGGCGTAAGATTTGTCCCAACAGCCTATTCGGAGGTACGGGATGACATCGTTTTTTCTCATTGTTGGCGGTTTGCTTCTCATGGCCTGGAGCGGAAATGATGCGCTCACTGCCCTGATCGGACTCACCACGCTGGCCTTTGCCGGCATTATCCGCACACGCCCCCTCTCGCTTTAATCCTTCTTTACCTTTTGTGCAATAGAATGGTGCATATTCAAGACGTGCAAAAGGTTTGTCAACATGCCGAAAACCCTGAAAAACTTTATTTTTATCACCATGGCGGCGCTGACGCTGCTGATTTTTTCCGGCATCTACCTCTTCTCCAACTACCTTCACGCCACCCTGGCCAAGCAGGAAGCCGTCAAAACATCCGACGCCATCAGCTCCCAGGTGTTTGCCACCATGTATCAGGTCATGAGCAAAGGGTGGTCACGGGACGAGATGGAGCAGTTCCTCGCCTCCACCAAAGACGCCTTTGCATCCACCAGCCACACCATCGACATCTACCGCGGCCACTCCGTCGAGGCGCTGTACGGCGTGATCGAACAGCAGCCCATGACGGAAAATGTCCTCCAGGCCTTCCGCGACGGGAACAAAATGATCTCCCAACAGGGCGGGGTGGTGACGACCATTATGCCCCTTCAAGCCAAGCAGGAGTGCCTTCTCTGTCACACCAATGTTCAGACCGGCGATGTGCTGGGTGTTATCAAGGTGAGCAACGACCTCAGCTCAATCACCCGTGAGAACAACATTCAGTATGCTATCTTCTTCCTGATCGCGCTGCCCTTTGTTCTGGTGCTCTCCTTCTCCCTTTCCCGCTATGTCAGCCGCAAGCTGGATAAGAGTATCGGCCGCTTTAACGCCAAGGTCGAAAGCGTCAACTCCGTCAAAGACTTTAAAAACCTAGACATTCAGGACATTGACCTGGGCTTCGGGGAGCTCAACACCATTTTAAACAACGTCAACAGCCTCTCGGAAAAACTCCGCAACATTGCCGTTGACAAAGACCTGCTGGAGTTTGAGATCCGCCTGCTGGACAAGTTTATCATCACCACGGAAGTCGTCAAGGACTGGCGCGAGTACATTAAAGAACTGCTCATCGAGATCAACCGCGTCATGGACGCCTACAGCCTCTTTACCATGTTCCGGGTAGGGGACGAATCCTACGAAATCGAGATTTTCTGGAAGGCGATGCCCACGCCGGAGACTATCAAGGTGATGGAAGAGATCGCCCGCAAAGAGATTCGCACCAGCCCGCACTTTGACAGCATGATGCACTACCATATCTCCCACAACGTCGCCCAGGAAGACAAACAGATGCCGCACCTAAGCCACGAGGAGATCGAGCTGCAGACCAAGTCGCTCTTCCTCGATACCCCGAAAATCGGCGGGATTGTCGGGATCGGCGTGCAGTCTCTCTTAGTGCAGGATCAGATTCGCTACATCGTGATCGAAGGGATTTTGACGACGCTGATCAACCTGGTCGGCTCCGTCAAGGCGATCCACAAATACACCAAAGACCTGGAGTACTACGCCACCCGCGACCCGCTGACCACACTCTTTAACCAGCGCGTCTTCCGCGACCTGCTGGATTACGAGATCAAGCGGGCAGGGCAACACAACTACCAGTTTGCGGTCTTTGTCATCGACTGCGACAACTTTAAACCGATCAACGACCGTTACGGCCACAGTTTTGGCGACAAGTTCCTGCAGGAGTTTGCGGACATTCTCGAAGCCACCAAGCGTCCGGAGGATATTGCGGCGCGCTACGGCGGCGACGAATTTACCCTGATTCTACCCGAATGCGGTGAGCGCGAAGCCTACCATGAGGCGGAAAAGCTGCTTAAAGCGATTGAAAACCTGAGCCTGCCCACACCGGACGGCGGCCATGCCCAGACCACTATCTCCCTGGGTATCGCGGTCTACCCCGACCACGCCACCACCTCCAAGGAGCTCTTCAACATCGCCGACGGCATGATGTACCGGGCCAAGCGGGCAGGGAAAAACGCCATCAGCTTCCCGGAAGAAAAAGACATCGCCGAAGTCTTCAAAGAGACCCAGAACAAGACCATCCTGGTTCTAGATGCGATCAAACACGACAAGATCGTGCCGCACTTCCAGCCCATTATGCGGGTAATGGACGGCGACGTGAGTATTCACGAGCTGCTCATGCGTATTGAGATCGAAGACGACATGATCAGTGCCGGCGAGTTTATCGAGATCGCCGAATCCATCGGGGTCATTCACAAGATGGACTACATCGTTATCGAGAAGGCCTTTAAAAAGATCAAAGAGACCGGTTATGAAGGGCTGCTCTTTATCAACCTCTCGCCCAAATCCCTGATTATCGGCGAGTTTATCGATAAGATCAGCGAACTGGTCTACCAGTACGAGATCGATAAGTCCAACATCGTCTTTGAGATTACGGAGCGCGAAACGGTCAAGAGCTTCGCGCTTTTGGAGAAGTTCGTCCAAAACCTCAAAATCGAAGGCTTCAACTTCGCCATCGACGACTTTGGCTCCGGATTCTCCACCTTCCACTATATTAAAAAGTTCCCCATCGACTACATCAAGATCGACGGCGAATTTATTCTCAACCTGCACAAAAACAACAAAGACCTGGCCTTTGTTAAGAGTATCGTCGCCCTGGCCAAAGAGCTGGAGGTCGAAACCGTGGCCGAGTTTGTCGAAGACGAAGAGGCCCTTAACTTCCTGCGCAAGATCGGCGTCGACTATGCCCAGGGCTACCACATCGCCAAGCCGGGCGAAAACTTCTTCATTCGTTAATTGCACCCTCCGGATGCCTCCGGAGGGCAATCCCACCACCGTCATTTTTTGTTGACCCATTGAGGGTATTATCTCCCTAGTATTTTTTGGAGAATAACGTTCGCATGAAAATCAGCAAAGAGACCCAAGGGCATTTGGAAAAACTGCATTTGCTTTATGTAGAAGATGACGACGTCGTTCGTGAAAAAATGCACTTCATGCTGAATAAACTTTTTGGTCGGGTCTCCACGGCTGCTGACGGCGAGAGTGCCCTGGAGATGTTCCGAAACCTCAAGCCGGATCTGCTGATCACCGACATTGAGATGCCCGTTATGGGCGGCCTGGAGCTGGTGCGGAAAATCAAGGAAGTGAGTCATGATTTTCCGATTATCGTGGTGAGTGCTTACGGTGATACGGAGCGTCTGCAAGAAGCGCTTAACTACGGGGTAAACTACTACCTGACCAAGCCTATCGACATGGAACAGCTGCTGCAAACTCTTGAGAAAGCCGCCCATACGCTCCTGGCCCGGCATGCGGACAAAAGCTATCTCAATGAGATCGAATCCCTGCTGCTCAAACGAACCCTGGAGGT
>QKHD01000190.1 GCA_003250175.1 Helicobacteraceae bacterium | reverse complement strand
CCCGCCGCTTCCTCTGGCGAAGAGGGAAGACTGCCGAGCGAGACGAAGATGTAGTTGAAGATCCAGCCGATCACCACGGAGTAGAAGGTCATAATGAGCAGCCCGGAAAAGGCCATGATCCCACCCCATTTCCACGCCTCCTTATGACGCGGCGCCAGCTCTTCAAACGCAGTCAAAGCATCCCGGCGGCTGAGAAAGCCTATGAGCAGCTCGGCAATCATGATGGAGAAACCGATGAGCATGACCGTAAAAAGATAAACCATGACGAAAGCGCCGCCGCCGTACTCCCCCGTAATATAGGGGAATTTCCAGATATTTCCCAGTCCGACCGCACTGCCGGCGGCGGCGAGAATAAATCCTATACGGCTAAAGCGTGCTATCTTCATCAGGGTGTCCTGTATTCTTTGTTTACCGATCTATTTAAGCAAAAAAGTATTGACAACGGGCTTAACATCGGTTATAATTTCGCCTCACTTATCCGGATTATCCGTGTGAGGTGACAAGGTCGGGGTGTAGCTCAGTATGGTTAGAGTACTTGGTTTGGGACCAAGGGGCCGAAGGTTCGAGTCCTTTCACCCCGACCACCTCTACAACATTCTTCATGGTGGGTATAGCTCAGTCGGTTAGAGCACCAGTTTGTGGCACTGGGGGTCGTGGGTTCGAACCCCATTACCCACCCCATGTTTTGACAACATTCCCGATAGATTTTTTTTGATACACCATACGTTTTTTCACTATGGAAGCGCCCGTGGCTCAACTGGATAGAGTATCGGACTTCGGATCCGACGGTTAAAGGTTCGAATCCTTTCGGGCGCACCACCGGGGTTTCCCATCACAGATGCGCTCTTAGCTCAGCTGGATAGAGCAATGCCCTTCTAAGGCATCGGTCGCAGGTTCGAATCCTGCAGGGCGTACCACTTATTGAAAACGAAAACCGAGCAAAGCCCGATTTTCTACGCTAGCCGCTATGGCACTAAAGCTTTTGTTTTCTTTCGGAAACAAGAGATACATTTAACATTCCCACGCGGACGTGGTGGAATTGGTAGACACGCCAGACTTAGGATCTGGTGCCCAAAAGGTGTGGAGGTTCAAGTCCTCTCGTCCGCACCACTTTTAGATCTTCACCATCATTTAACATTTTCCAAAACCCTGAATAAAAACGCCAGCAAGAAATACAACCTGCGATTCTGCATCAAAATATCCCAAAGAGCATGGCCGCACTTATTTGCCCCGATCGAACCGGTCGATATAGAGCAGCATCACCGGCAACACGAACAGGTCCGTCAGCAGCGAGATAAAAACAAGCACGGCACTGTAGAGGCCGATGAGCTGAAGCGACTCCACCGTTGAGAGGTAGAGTGCCGCAAAGACGGCAATCAGCACCACAGACCCGATAATCACCGGGATGCCCGAATAGAAATACATCTTCTCCAGCGCGTGCTTCTGGCTCCGGCCGAAATAGCGTGCCCGGAAATACTTGTATGCAAAGTGGATCGTCGCGTCCGACGCAAGCCCGACGGCGATCGTCATGGCAATCAGCATCTCCAGGCTCAGTGGCACGTCGAGCAGCCGCACCAGCAGCCCGAACCAGGCGATCGGCACCGCGTTGACGACGAATCCGACAAAAACCATCGGCACGGAGCGGAAGATCCACCCTGTGATGAACCCGATAACGAGCAGGGCCGAAAAGAGCGATGTCGACAGCAGCAGCGTCTTGTTGAATTTCGCGCTATCAAGCAGCGTCTCCTTGTCCACGAAGAAGATCTCCAGGGCGCTGTAATGCGACAGCCAGTCGATGAGTTCCAGCTTGTCGACATCAAAAAGGTTGATGCGGATATTGACCGCGTCCTCATCGTAGTAACGCTCCCGCATCCCGTAAAGATCGAGGTAGAA
>QKHD01000147.1 GCA_003250175.1 Helicobacteraceae bacterium | reverse complement strand
ACGTAATAATCCCAGTCCAGTGCTTGTCGTCTATTTTGCCAATTACCAGAAATCTTGCTTCATCGTCGAAATGACAACCTAAAAATGACCCCCTGCGACAACCCAAAATTGACCCCCCTGAAAATAAAGTTTTTCGCAATGGGAGGGGCCGCAGGGAGCGTAGCGACCGTAGGCCCCTCCCATTGCGGGCCTCAATGATAGTTCACATATGGTCGTGCAGCAGTTCCAGTGCTTTTTGTTCGTTGTTGTCGATATCGCATCTTGAAAAATCACCGATTAAAACCGGATAGCCATATCCGCTTTCCTGGATCAGAAGCCCACCGAACGCATCGGCAATCCGATAAACCTCCTGGCCGTCGAACCATGTGGTGTTTTCAGGGGTGAACTCAAACTGTACCGTTTCATGCCTTCCTTTTAGCGTATTGTATATGATGATCCCGTTCATTTTGGGCTCCTTTTTTTATTCTTCAGAGTTTCCTTCAGCCGATAGCTCTCCCAGCTGCAGTTGATGACATGGGCCTTGTGTGTTACCCGATCGAGCAGCGCTGCGGTCATATTGGCATCACCGAAGATCTCCGTCCAATCGCCGAAGCCCATGTTCGAGGTGATAATGACCGGCTTTCGCTCATGACGCTCGGCAAGAATCTGGAAGATCAGCTGCCCACCTTCTCTGGAAAAGGGAACATAGCCCAACTCGTCGATAATCAGCAGTCCATAAGCGGCATAGCGCCTGGTGATGCGACCCAGGGCCTTTTCATCCCGCGCCTCGATCAGTTCATTGGCCAGCCCGCATCCGGTGACAAAACGAGTTCTGACGCCGTTCCTGCAGGCTTCTATCCCCAAGCTGGTGGCCAGATGGGTTTTACCCGTACCGCTTTTGCCCAGGAAGATCACGTTCCGTGCCTTTTGCACATATTCGCATCCGGCCAGCTCTTGAATCAGCCGTGCATCCAGCTCCGGTGCCGCACCAAAATCAAATGTCTCAAAAGGCTTTATCAACGGAAACTTCGCTTCGGAAAGTCTTCTCTTATAGCCGTTTTCCTTCCGGGTGGCGACTTCCGCTTCGGTTAAATTCAGCAAAAATTCATCATAGCCCAGCTTGTCCTGATTGGCCTGGCGAAGGTGACTGTCCAGATCCCGTTTCATGGCCGAGAGCTTCAGAGTTTTTAAATTCTCCATCAACACGGCTTTCATCCCGGCATTCATATGGCACCTCCGATCTGCTGATAAACAGATACATCCGGAGGTGAAAATCTCTGCCAGCTATCCAGGGGGACGAACTGTGTTGCCTGCTCATCGGTGTCAAGCAGGATATGCTTGACGGCCTCGCTGGTTCCGGTGTTCGCATCCAGCGCCTTATCGATAGCCCTTTCAACCTCATGGCCGTCATAATCCTTGTAGAGCATCAGTACACTGATAAAGTCTTTAACGCCTTTCGTATCCCCCTGCTTTTGGATGAAAAGCGCCAAAAGCTGCTCCAGTGACTCCGGCCAGAGGCTTCGCCATTGACGGATGGGACGCGCTGAATAAAAGGCCTGGGGACGTTGCCGGATCAGTTCCAGATAATGTTCCGGATGAAGGCTCCACTGGTTGTTGTTGAAAAGCCGCTCATGAGAGGCAATGTGCCTGCTGCCGTAAAATATCTCCACCTGATCCACGTGCAGCACCACGCTGGCCGTGCAATAAGCATAGGCGGTGGGGACCGAATACCGGTTCTTATCCACAAGGATTGTTGAATACTTGTCGACTTTACTCGTCCGCGCCTCAAGATTGCCGAACGCTTCCGGTAGTGCGAGCAGATGCTTCTTCTCTTTTTCGTAAAGCTCGCTGACGGTATGCTCCCTTCCGGCAATACGGTGGTCCCCATAGGCGTGAGCCGCAGCCAAAAGTTTTTC
>QKHD01000365.1 GCA_003250175.1 Helicobacteraceae bacterium | reverse complement strand
CTGCGCGCGCACGCCGGGGCTGAACGCCCACAGGGACGCGACAGCCACCAACAGGACCGCGAGGCGGCCCGTCATCGCACAACGTCCCATACCGCCGGTCACGTTAGCGCGCAGGGGCACGCCGCCCTTTTCCTTCAGATAATCCACCGCCCCCAGCAGCCCGTTGAACTGCTCATCGTTTTGCAGGAAATCTACGTCCTTGCTGACGTTGTGAAACTTCACATTGGCCTTGGCCTGGGGAGTGCCAAAGAGCATCAGCGTGTGGTGGCGGCCCAGATGGTCGGTGTATACCACCTTCTCCACATCCTTGCCGAAAAAGCTGATGGTCTCTCTGGATGTCTCTTTAATCAGCGATTCGCGCTGCATGCGGTATTCGATCAGGTCGGAGATCTGGACAATCTTCATGTTGTGTTTTTTGGCAAATACTTCCAGATCATCCCGGCGCGCCATGGTGCCGTCTTCTTTCATGATCTCGCAGATCACGCCCACGCCGGCCAGACCGGCCAGCTTGCACAGATCAACGGAACCTTCCGTATGGCCGATCCGGTTGAGAACGCCTCCGTCCTTGGCAATGAGGGGGAAAATATGCCCCGGTCGCGCCAGCTCCTCCGGACGGCTCTGGGGGTCGGCCAGCAGGCGGATCGTCATGTCCCGTTCAAAGGCGGAAATCCCGGTGCTCGCCGTAGCCGCGTCGACGGAGACGGTAAAGGCGGTCTCATATGAAGAGGTGTTACGCGGCACCATGGGGTTGAGTTCCAGCCGTTTGGCCGCCTCTTTTTCCAGGGCGACACAGATCAGACCCTTGGCCTCCGTGGCCATGAAGTTGACCTTCTCCGGCGTGGTGAAGGTTGCGGCATAGACCAGATCCCCTTCGTTTTCGCGGTCTTCGTCATCGACCATGATGACCATGTTCCCTTTTTTGATCTCTTCGATCGCTTCTTGTACTCGTTTAATCGGCATAGGTTTCCTTACTTTGTCTGCGCTTGCTGTTCCAGATAGATCGTTTGGGACGGGAAGGCGAAATCCAGATTGTTTTCGGCGATAATCTCCATGAATTTGTACATGACTTCCTCTTTGAGGACCATGAATTCAAACCAGTTGACCGTCACGCTGAAACAATAGATCAGAATGTTGATACTGCTCTCCCCGAAACTGTCCAGATGCACCAGGAGCGTGTCCTTGTTGCCCTCGTAGTCGTTGCGGGAGATAAGCGGGTTGTTGTCTTCCAGATCAATCTCCTTGGAGATACCTTCGTGGTGGAGCAGATAGCTCCGAATTGCCTCGATGGCGTTTTTAATGTCACTGGGTTTGGAGTCGTAACGCACCCCGATCTGCATCTTGATCTGGCGGCCGATACGCCGCTTGGACCAATTGGTAATGGTCTCATTGGCCAGCTTGGAGTTGGGTACCGTCACCAGGGCGTTGGCAAAGGTACGGATCGTGGTCGAACGCAGGCCGATCTCCACGACCGTCCCTTCTGTGCCCGCCGCATCGATCCAGTTGCCGTGTTCGAAGGGCTTGTCCCAGAGGATCATCATGCTGCCAAATAGGTTGGCGATGGTATCCTTGGCCGCCAACGCGAAGGCCAAACCACCGATCCCCAAAGAGGCGATAATGGCGGAGACATTGTATTCCCACTCGTCCAGCACCCCAATCAAAAGAGCTAAAACAACAATCGATTTGAGGAACTTGATAATAAAGTTGACCATCTCCCCACGAACTTTTTTCCGGCTTCCGGAGAGGGTGCGGCTGATCTCCATGGCGAAGATGTCCACTAAAATAAACAAGAACCAGGCAAATCCGACATAAAAGAGGGTAGCAATGAGATGGGAGGCAACCGCCTGTTGCGAAGTCGATAGGGTTAGAATGGAAACCCCGCCGTAAAAGCCGAAGAGACCGACCATGTAGGCCATGGCCTCTTTGCTGTTGGCAAGAATACGATTATCCAGATTTGTCTTGGTCTTTCCGGCGATAAACTCCAAAATACCAAAAACCCAGCGGGTTACCAAATTGCGGAATCGAATAAAGAAAAGAATAAAAACGATCGCGCCGATCCACTCGGCCCAGATGATCTGTTCGTTCAGGTGGGCAAATAGGTAGCGGTATTCGTCTAAAATCTCTGTCATAACTCGATTGTTTTCTCCATAATCTTCAAAATACGGTCGTGATTTTCCAGACCGGTAAAGTGCATGAAGGCGTGGACCGCCTGGGCGACCAGCATGTCTTTGCCGTCTTTCATAATCAGCCCGTAGCGCATGGCCATCTCCAAAAAGGGCGGCTCTTTCCCGTAGATGACGTCGTAGGCGTACTTGGCTTGGGGCAGAAGCTGATTAAGCAGGTCGACCGGAGCGGGAAGGGAGTTGTCGCTGAGCCCGGCGCTGGTGGTATTGACCACCAGGTCGAAGGCCCTCGGAGTGAAGTGATCCCAGGTGGCGGTTTCAAACCCCTGGGCTTTAAAAAATTCCAGGCGTTTGTCGCTGCGGTTGATCAGGCAGACCGACTTGCCCGCTTCCTTGAGAGCCAGAGCGACGGCGCGGGCCGTTCCCCCCGCGCCCAGGATGAGGATGCTCTCCACCCCTTCAAACTCCCGGATTGATTCCATGAAGCCGCTGCAATCGGTGTTGTAACCGATGACTTTATTGCCCTCTTTTACCAACGTATTGACGGCACCGATCTCCTTGGCCAGACCGCGTACTTCGTCGCACTGCATGAAGGCCTCTTCCTTGAAAGGAACCGTCACATTGGCTCCGGAGAGCTCCATCTGACGGAAATGGGCCACCAGCCCGCTGCCCTCTGCCAGCAAAAAGCGGGTGTAGGCACAATCCGTCATCCCCAGGGTGGAGAAGGTGGCGTTGTGCAGACGGGGCGACTTGGAGTGGGCGACCGGATTTCCGTAGATGGCGAATAGACGCATTTAGTCCTCGATGTCCAAAAGATCCTGAAAGCTAGCGATGTTGGCGGCCAGTTTGTTTTTTACTTCAATAAACTCGAGCTCGGGCTTGCTGTCGGCAACCACCCCGGCTCCGGCATGGAAGATGATCTGATCTTCCTGAATGAGAGCGGAGCGGATGGTGATGGCGCTGTCCATGTTGCCATTGAAGCCAAAGTGCACGATGGAGCCGCTATAAAAGCCGCGCTTGAGCTGCTCCAACTCGGCAATCAGCTCCATGGCACGTACTTTAGGCGCTCCGGTCATGGTCCCGGCGGTGAAGGTCGCCATGAAAAGGTCGAACATGTCGTACTTCTCATCGATCGTCGCAGTCACGTCGCTCACCATGTGCATAACGTGGGAGTAGCGTTCAACCCGCATGATCTCATCCACCTTGACCGTTCCCGGTTTGGCGACACGGCCCACGTCGTTGCGGCCAAGATCGACCAGCATGACGTGCTCGGCGATCTCCTTGGCGTCGGCGGTCATCTCCTCTTCCATAGCCTTATCCTGCGCCGGAGTTTTACCCCGCTTGCGGGTTCCGGCGATGGGTCGCAGCAGAATGCGTCCGTCGATGAGCTGAACCATAACCTCCGGAGAGCTCCCCGCAATGGCAAACTCGTCAAACTCCAGCAAAAAAAGATAGGGCGAAGGATTTTTACTCCGGACAACGCGGTAAAAGCTGAGGCGGTCTACCTTGGCCGGCTGCACGAAACGGTTGGACATCAGAATCTGGAAGACATCCCCGCTTTTGATCATCTCTTTGGACTTGGCAATCAGGTCGAAAAACTGCTCTTTGTCAAAACTGAACTGCCCTTCACCCAGCTTGACCGCCGCCTTGAGGGGCAGAAAGTCGTAGCTGGAGGTGAGCAGCGTTTCGATGCTGTCAAACCGCTCTTCCATCTCTTTCATGGAGCTGATGAGCGTCAGGGTCGAGGTCTTGTGGGAAAAGGCCACAATCAGCTTGGGCCGGATCAGCTCCAGATCGGGAACATGGGCAGCGTCATCGAGCCCTTCCATGCTGCGTTTCAAGGAGGGTTCAAACTCCTTGACCATATCGTAGCCGATGTAGCCGATAAAACCGTCCACGAAGCCCACTTCGATACTTTTTGCCAGGTCGTCGTAGGCTTCCTGGTCGATCTGTTGGTAGTAGGTTTTGAGAAACTGCAGGGGGTTGGCGTCGACGGTCGAAACAACGCCGTTTTCATCCTGATGGTAGCTCACACCGTCCTGGTGCCAGAGCTTTTCTCTCGCACCGATGACAATGTAGCTGAAGTTGCCCCGGTCGTTGTTGACCACGCTTTCAAAGAGCAGGGCCGTTTCCTGGGGAAAGGCCTGCTTGAGTTTATGGTACTGGGCGATGGGCGTGAACTGATCGATAAAGATCTTTTTGTGATGAATCATCGAGATATTAATCCTTGACCACGAAGGCTTTGGGCGTAATTTTTTCTTTCACCTTGGGCAGTTCCGCTTCGGCCTCTTTGCTGCTGGCGAACGGTCCGATATAGACCCGCTTGTAGCTCAGACCGTTGACGGTACGCTTGACAATGGTGTACTGATACTTGTTGTCCGTAATGGTGGCCAGGAATTTCTTGTTCGGATCAAACTGGCTCAGCGCCGCTACCTGAATGTAGTAGTGCTTCTCTTTTTTCGCCTGGGGCTTGGGGGCCGGTTTGTCCTTTTTGCTCTCATCCAAAACGGAAGGCTTGGGCTCGGTCTTGATTTCCGGAGCAGCTTCCGGTTCTGGCAGAGCTTCTACCGCCGGTACAGGTGGGGTCGGTGGGGTCGCTTCCGGCAGGGCCGTATCGGCGACGACGTTCTCTTCACCTGCAGGGGCTTCGGCAGGCGCTTCGGCTTCCGCATTTTTGCGTCGGTTTTTCTCTAGAATCTCCTTATAGGCACTCAGCCCTTCATCCGCCGGTGTGGCACTCAGGGGCTCTTTTTCAAAAGTCTGCTCTACCGCAGAGGTGGGTGCTTCGGGCAATACGGCCTGGGCACGTTCCTTTGCCTCTTCCTGGGAGAGCATCTTAAAGGCGAGGACGCCGATGAAAAAGACCAGCAGGGTCACCGCGGCAAAGAGAAGGATGTTTTTCAGGTTGTTGCCGCCCTTCTCACCGTTTTTGATCAGGATATCGTTCAGTTCGTTCTTATCTTCCATGTTTCGACCTTTGTTGGGTTGATTGACTACATATGCTTGGACCAGCTGGCCCCGCGTTCCTTGGCGTACACCTCATAGGGCAGCACCAGGATATTAAACTCCGGCGGCAGGTCCGGATTGGGAAACATGCGCCACTGCATGGTGGGCATCTTTTGCTGCAGCTTGGCCGAAAGCAGCTTGGCGATCTGATAACCCTCCTGCAGGGTTGTATGCCCTTTATGGACATAGAGATGCAGATGGCCGGGCGTTTTGGTATTGTAGGCGGTGAAGTTGATAAACCCCTCTTCGCGGAGCATCAGCTGCGCCCGGTGGTAAAAACGCTCCGGATCACGGCCGTTGTAGTCAAAAACGATATTCTCCACCTTGTCGCCGGGACGGATCAGCGAGTGGGCGACGGTAATCTTGCCGTCGGCATGGTCGCTCATGACCGAGGAGGTGAGCATCTTGTCCACCTTCTCGAACTTGTTGTACAGCGTCTTGCCCTTAAAACTGACGCGTTCCGTTGCATCGGTCTGCTGCCAGTAGTGGCTGGTGATCATTTTAATCAGCTTGATATCGACGTTGTACATACCTTATCCTGTCCCTTTGGTTGTTTCTTAATAAATCGATTTTTCGTACATGATGAAGTTGCTGGCCAGGGCTTTGAGCTCGGCGGCAATCTTCTTTTGCAGCTCGGTGTTTTCGATATCGTCGAGAACATCGGCTATTTTTTCACCAATTATCTTAAACTCCGCTTCCTTCATACCCCGCGCGGTCAGCGCCGGAGAACCGATTCGGATCCCGCTGGTGACAAACGGACTGCGGTGTTCGCCCGGAACGGTGTTTTTGTTCACGGTGATACCGGCGTTGCCCAGGGCCAGGTCGGCGTCTTTTCCGGAGAAGGGCTTGTTGATGAAGGAGACCAGAATCAAGTGGTTGTCCGTACCGCCGCTGACGATGTCATAACCGCGGGCAATCAGAACGTCTGCCAGAACCTTAATGTTGGCTTTGACCTGCTTGGCGTACTCTTTCCATGCGGGCTGGGCGTTGTAGTGGAAACCGACTGCTTTACCGGCGATGACGTGCACCAGTGGGCCACCCTGCATACCGGGGAAGATGGACTTGTTAATCTTCTGGGCGATCTCTTCGTTGTTGGTCATGATGATACCGCCGCGTGGTCCGCGAAGGGTCTTGTGGGTGGTGCTGCTGACCACATCCGCATAGGGGAAGGGGCTGGGGTGTTCACCCGCCACGACCAGACCGGCGATGTGGGCGATGTCGGCGAACAGAATCGCACCGACGCTGTCGGCGATTTCGCGGAACCGTTTGAAATCAATCGTACGGGAGTATGCACTGGCACCGCAGACGATGATTTTGGGCTGAACGATCTTGGCGATCTCGGCTACTTTATCGTAGTTGATCAGGCCGTTTTCATCGACACCGTAGGAGAAGCTTTCATAATTCTGTCCGGAGAAGCTCACCTTCGCACCGTGGGTCAGGTGACCGCCGTTGGAGAGGTCCATACCCAGGATTTTGTCGTAGGGTTTGAGCAGCGCAGTATAGACCGCCGCATTGGCGCTGGATCCGGAGTGGGGCTGGACGTTGGCAAATTTGCAGTCAAACAGCGCACAGAGACGGTCGATGGCCAGTTGCTCCACCTGGTCGGCAAATTCACAGCCGCCGTAGTAACGTTTGGCCGGATACCCTTCGGCGTATTTGTTGGTAAATACGGAACCCATGGCTTCCATTACAGCCGGGAAGGTGAAGTTCTCGCTGGCGATCATCTCCAGGTGGTGAAGCTGGCGATCGAGCTCCTTTTCGATAATGTCAAAAACCGCTTTATCTTCTTGTTGAAGGTAGGTCATTGCTCGTTTTCCTTTTCGTTTTCATTGGATTGGTTGTGCAGGGGCTTCATGGCCGGGAAGAGCAGAACGTCGCGGATGGACTGCTGATTGGTCAGCAGCATCACCAGTCGGTCGATCCCGATTCCCTGTCCGGCTGTTGGAGCCATCCCGTAGCTCAGGGCGTTGATGTAGTCTTCATCCATCTCGTGGGCCTCATCATCACCGCCCGCCTTGGCCTTGAGTTGATCCTCAAAACGCCCGTGCTGATCGATGGGGTCGTTCAGCTCGCTGAAGCCGTTGGCAAACTCTTTCCCGGCGATAAACAGCTCGAAGCGGTCCGTCAGACTGGGGTCTTCGTCGCTTCGGCGTGCCAGGGGAGAGATCTCCACGGGGAACTTGGTGACAAAGGTCGGGTTGATCAGCTTGGCTTCGACGAATTCGTCGAAGAGCTCGGCTTTGAGCTTGCCGGCGCTGACCTCGCCTTTGAGTTCGATCCCCTTGGTTTTAAGCAGGGCTTTCATGGCGTTGGTATCCTTCAGTACCGCTTCGTCGATACCGCCCACTTTTACCAGCGCCTCATCATAGGTGTAGGTCGCAAAGGGCGAGGAGAGATCGATCTCCATATCATCGTACGGCAGTACCGTGGGCAGATTCAGCTCACGAACCAGCATGTCAAACATCTCCTGGGTGATGTTGATCAGGTCCTTGTAAGTGCGATACGCCCAGTAGAACTCCACCATCGTAAACTCGGGGTTGTGGGTATGGTCCATCCCCTCGTTTCGGAAACTCCGGTTGATTTCGAACACCGCCTCAAAACCGCCCACGATCAGACGCTTGAGGTAGAGTTCCGGAGCGATCCGGAGGTAGCGTTCCACATCCAGGGCGTTGTGGTGGGTAATGAAGGGGCGTGCATTGGCACCGCCCGCGATGGGGTGCAGCATGGGGGTTTCGACTTCCAAAAACCCTTTGCTTTCAAAGAAACGGCGCAGCAGCGTAACCACGCGGCTTCGGGTCATGAAGACCGCTTTGGCCTCCGGATTCATAATCAGATCCAGATAGCGCTGGCGGTAGCGCAGCTCGATATCGGTCAGGCCGTGGAATTTTTCCGGCAGCGGCTTAATGGACTTGGTCAGGAGTTTGAGCTCCTGGACGTGCAGGGAGAGTTCACCGGTTTTGGTTACGAAGGGGAAGCCCTTGACCTCGATGATGTCGCCCACTTCCACCAGTTTCTTGACGTTGTTAAACCACTCTTCGCCGATGGCGTCTTTGCTGTAGTAGACCTGCAGGCTGCCGCTTTGGTCTTCGATCTTGGCGAAGGCCGCTTTTCCCATGAGGCGCAGCAGTTTGATCCGGCCGCTGACACAGGCGATCTTGCTCTCGTCGCGCTTGTTCTCGTCCAGGTCCGCCACGTAGGCGAAGGTCTCGTTGTACTGGGCGATGGTGGTGTCCCGCTCGCTTCGGTTGTCGTAGGGGTTAAGCCCCAGTTCGCGCAGCTGCTCTGCTTTTTCGATTCGTTGTTGTACGTAGGTATTGTCGAACATTATAAAAATTATTTCCCTTTCGCTTGGCACTCGGCACAGATTCCGTGAATCTGCATGATGTGGTCGGTGGTTTTGAAGTTGTGGCTTTTGGCAACTTTTTCCTGAAGCTTTTCGATCTGCTCGTCATGAAACTCGATGATCGTGCCGCACTGGTCGCAGATCATGTGGTCGTGGTGCTCTTTCTCCCCGAATTCGTACTTTTTGCCGTTGACGCCGAAGGAGATGGAGGTGACCATCCCTTCGTGTTCGAGCAGGGAGAGGGTCCGGTAGACCGTGGCGATCCCGATCTTCTCTTCGCTGAGTTCCTGGATTTTCTTGTGCAGGCTCTCCGGAGAGAAGTGGGTGTCGTAGTGGTAGATGGCGTCGAGAATGGTCTCGCGCTGCTTGGTGTATTTGAGGTTGTTTTTTCTGAGGACCTCTTTGAACTGGTCCAGATAGGTTTCGTAATCAACCGCCTTATTCACCGCCGCCTCCTTTGATGGATTGGGAAAGGTTGGCATCAGGAAGGGTGGCGTTACCCGCCAGCTCCTTGATGCTCTTGTCGATCTGGGCATTGACCGCACCGTTAATCACCGCTTCGGTCTGCTGTGTGACCTGATCCTTGGCCTCTTTCAGGCGCAGGGAGTCAATGCTGACGATGTAAGAACCGGTGTTAAAGAGGATCGGAAACATAAAGCTGTTGCTCATCTTTTCCTTCACCATCTCCTTGACAAAGGCGACGCTGCCGAAGCCGTAGGCGATAATGGAAAAAACAAGAAAAATCTTGGCCGAGCCGACGGCCATGCCGCCCAGTTTGTCCAAAAAGCCGAGTCCGGAGACCTTGACCATCTTGGCCAGCACCGTCCCCAGCAGCTGAATCCCTGCCCAGATCAGGGCAAAAAGAATGACGAATCCGACCAGGGATTTGACCCCGTCGTTTTCAATGGGAAAAAAGACCGTATGGATATACCCGCCCAGTTCGTCGGCAAAACGGGAGGCGAAAAAGACACCGCCGACGATACTCACCAGGCCGAAAACCTCCTTGATGAGCCCGCGGACCAGACCCTTTAGCCCCAGAAGGGCCACCAGGGCCAGGACGACGATATCCAGTAAATTCATATCCATATACACTTCTTTCGTCAAGTAAATAGTGGCTAGATTATACAATCCTTAATCATAAAAAAAACTTTCCCTTCATTTTCGCTTGTTTAAAGGGCTGCTTTCATCTCCAACGCGCCCTCCTCTTTCTTCAACTGTTACATTACTTCCCACCACTCACAAAATTTTTATATTGTCGCCAAATTATTACCAATATATTTACATATTTAACCTAGTTATTATCAAAAGATTGTTAGTATTTGATCATTAAATATCAAAATATTGGGAGCAAGCAATATGAAAATATCACACCAGGAAATCATGGACACCCTCGGCCTGAAATCGATGAATACGATTTCCCACATGAAGAAGAACGATATGGAACGATACGAACTGATTTGTGACGGGCTGCGGTACCGACGGCTGAAAGAACAGCTGAAAACGGATGATGTGGAAGGTGTGGTAGCCAAGATCGGCGACGCGGTGCGAACCGTCTCCAATCTGGTACAACGTATCAAGGAACTCAAAGCGGTCTGAAGCTTTACCGCCCCGAAAATCCATTAAGCAGAATTTGCCCTCAGGACGGTATAATTGCCCAAAAAATTAAAGTATATTGGGATGATTATTCAACGCATAACCGACCAGGAAGCACTGGACCTGATCCAAAACGGCGACCTGAAGGAACTGGGTATCCGCGCCACGGCTGTCAAACAGGCCCTGCATCCGGAGCGCATCACCTCCTTCGTTGTCGACCGCAACATCAACTATACGAATATCTGCTGGGTAGACTGCAAATTCTGCGCCTTCTACCGGCATGAAAAGGACGAGGACGCCTACATCCTCAGCTACGACGAAATCGACCGCAAGATCGAAGAGCTGCTCGAGATCGGCGGCACCCAGATTCTCTTCCAAGGCGGGGTTCACCCCAAGCTGGGGATCGAATACTACGAGGATCTGGTGGCGCATATCCACACGAAATTCCCCCAGATCGATATTCACGGCTTCTCCGCCATCGAGATCGACTACATCGCCCACCGCTCCAAAATCACCATCCGCGAAGTGCTCGAACGCCTCCACGCCAAGGGGCTTTTCAGCATTCCGGGTGCGGGTGCGGAGATTCTCAACGAGCGGGTACGCGAAGAGGTCAGCCCCCGCAAGATCACCAACGAACGCTGGATCGAAGTGCACCGCACCGCCCACGAACTGGGGATGAAAACCACCGCCACCATGATGTTCGGCATGACGGAGACCGATGAAGAGATCATCGAACACTGGCGCCGCATCCGCGAGCTGCAGGACATCACCGGCGGTTTCCGCGCCTTTATCATGTGGAGCTTCCAGTCCGCCAACACGCAGCTGATCAAGGAGCATCCGGAGATCGAGAAACAGAGCTCCAACCGCTACCTGCGCCTGCTGGCCGTGGCACGGATCTATCTGGATAACTTCCCCAATATCCAGAGCTCCTGGGTGACCCAGGGCAGCTACATCGGTCAGATGGCCCTGCACTTCGGCGCCAATGACCTGGGCAGCACCATGATGGAAGAAAACGTCGTGGCCGCCGCAGGCGCCACCAACCAGATGGCGCAGGACGAGATGATCCACCTTATCCGCGCCGTCGGCGACAAACCCGCCAAACGCGACACCGCGTACACCTATCTGGAGTTTTACTAATGCGTTATTTCACCAGACTTTTGATCTTTTTGACACTCTTACAAGGAACACTCATGGCCGCACACATCGACACGGTGACCGTTAAAGGAACCCAGGTTCCCTTTATCTACGAGGAGAGCAAGCAGCTTCCCATTATCTCGTTGCAGGTTGTTTTCAAGGGCGCCGGCTCCATCCAGGACGGCGACAAGCCGGGTCTGGCACGTATCGCCTCCATGGTGATGAACGAAGGAACCAAAAAGATGGGCGCCACCGCCTTCGCCGAAGCCCTCGAATCCAAGGCGATCGACCTGCGCATCACCCACGGGCGCGAAACCTTCGTTTTAAGCCTGGACTCCCTCAAAGAGGAGTTCGACGCAGGAGTCAGCCTGCTGGAAAACCTGCTGGACGATCCCAACCTGACCGACGAGAGCGTGGGCAAGGTAAAAACCAAACTGCTCGGCTCCCTCAAACGCAAGGAGACCGACTACGACTACATCGCCTCCCGCAACCTCTACAAAGCGATCTTTGCCAAAACCCCCATCGCCGACCCCACCAGCGGCGAAGAGGAGAGCATCATCAAGATCAACACCGACGATGTGAAGCAGTTTCTTAAAAGCTACGTCAATCTGGACAACGCCATCGTCGTCATCGGCGGCGACCTGAGCGAAGCCAAGGCCAAAGAGATCGCCACAGCGATCCTCAAACACCTGGACAAGGGCACCGAACACGACGTGCCTTTCTACCACGCTACGCCGTCCAAAGACCTCATTACCAAAAAACCGGCCACGGAACAGGCCTATGTCTATTTCGGCGCCCCCTTCCTGGCCAAGACCAATGACGAAGATGCCTTCAAGGCTAAAGTGGCCGCCTTTATCCTGGGCAGCAGCGGCTTTGGTTCCCGCCTGATGGAAGAGGTGCGGGTCAAACGCGGTCTGGCCTATTCCGCCTATGCCCGCATCAACATGGCGGTCTCCCACAGCTACTTCAGCGGCTACCTGCAGACCAAGCTCGAAAGCCAGGACGAAGCAGTCAAGGTGGTTCGGGACGTGATCAACGAGTTTATTAAAAAAGGGGCGACCCAAAAAGAGCTCGATAGTGCGAAGAAATTTCTCCTCGGCAGCGAACCGCTCCGGACCGAGACCCTCTCCCAGCGTCTGAGCCGCACCTTCAACGAGTTTTACGAAGGTAAAAAACCGGGCCACAGCCAGGATGACCTGATCCGGATCGAGGCCATGACCCTGAAGGAACTCAACCAGTACATCCTGATCCATCCGGAGATCGCCAACCTGACCTTCTCCATCGTGACCAAGTAGGCCTGAACCGTGGGAGCTCGACCAGACTGGCAAAGGGCGGCGCTGCTTTTCGGCGCGACCCTGATTCTCACCGCCTGTTCCTCGGCCGCCGCACCGTCGGTGGAGCTCCCCCTGGCCGCCAGCTCCCACGGTATCGCCGCGCAGATTGGCGATCCGGAGCTCAAACAATTGGTTGCCCAATCCACCCACAGCACGCCCCACAACTACGCTCCGCTCCTAGGCCACAACGCCCCCAAACAGCTCTATCTCGAAAGCCGATTCGTTTCCGAAGAACATGCCAAGCTGCTGGCGGACGACCCGAAAAATCTCGCCCTTCTTCCCACCTGCCTGGCCGCCATCGGCTTTGGCGACGGCGGGGCCTGGCTGGGAACCAACCGCGCCGATACCCTCCGGAATGATCTGGAGCAGGCCACCGGCGACCCCTACAACCTGCCCGAATTCGGCCCCGCCCAAACCCTGAAGGAGACCACGATCACCCTCCCCAAGGGCACCGATCCGGACGACATCGACGCCGCCCTTCGCGTCCGCCTGCAAGAGGCCGGGATCATCCTGACCGACTACCGCCCCGTCCGGATCAAGGGGGTCGCCCATGCCGCGCTCTACACCCTGCTCGACCCCGCTAAACTCCAGGCCCTCTACGCCATGGACCCGCACCTCGCTCCCCTCGCCCCCACGACGCTCTACCTCTACCGCACCAAGAAAAACGCCCCCTTGCACCTGGGCTTTGCCGCCGTGGAGGATGCCGACCTGACTCCGGTGCTGGGGCCGTATGACGCCAAGCTCGAAGCGCTTTTTGAAGGGATCGAAACCGACCGCCGCGTCGCCCTGCGCCCCCATACTCTGCGCCGCCCGACCCCAGCGCCCAAACTGAAAAAGGACGAAATCAACGCCTTTTTCACCCTGGAAAACGCCACGGAACGCACCGTACGCCGCGGGCTTGAAGCCCAGGGTCTGCGGGTGATCGGCGACTACTACATCGCTGAAGACGCAGGGCTGAAGGTGCTGGTCTATACGGACGATCTGATGATCCGCATCTCCGGAAAACTCGACCACGCCTTTGCCGGCGTGCTGCGGGTGATGATCGACGAAGCCGCCTCAAAGGCGACCTTCCTTAACCCCGAATACTACCAGCGCGCCGTGCGCCGTGACGCCTACCTGCACCGCACCGCGGGCAACTATCTGGTGCGTCTCAAGCGGGCCTTCCCCCGGATGCAGCCCGCCTCCGGAATCGCCCTTTCCAAAGAGACCCTCGCCACGATCACGCCGGCTTACGGGCAGATGATCACCGTGGCCAAGGGGAATTTTAAAGAGCTGCTCACCAAACTGCTGGGCAATGCCAGCCAGCGCATCGTCTTTGACCTCAAGCTCGACACCGGCACCCTGCTCTTTGGTCTGAGCATGCCGCCCCAATATGAAAACTGGATTTACGAGGCCGACCCCGCCGCCGCCCTGGCTCTGCCGGTGTTGCTGATCATCGATAAAAACGAGGCCAAAATTCTCGACCCCGACTTTATCCGCGCCCTCTTCTTCCCCCATGTGGATGACGCCGCCATGCTTCGGACGCTCCGCGCCCGCGGCGATACGATCCGCCAGATGCGCGCCATCTTCGAGTAGGCCATGTTCACCGACGACCCCAAAGAGAGGGAGAAGCTCGCCAAACTCCACGTGGGCGACCTTCTGGGGCTGGCCCTGATTCTGCCCCACCACTACGACGACAACCGCCTGCTAGACCACCTCCGGATGCATGAGGAAAACACCGTCGACGCCACCGTCACCCAGATCGCCTTTACCCCCAAGCAGCTCAAGGTCACCCTCCACGCCCACAACACCGATGACATTCTGACCGCTGTTTTTTTCAACCCCAAGCGCTTTCACCGCAGCATGTTTGCCCAAAACGGCCGCTACTTTCTGCGGGGCAAGATCAGCCTGTTTGGTGCCCAGATTCAGATCGTCCAGCCCAAGATCATCACCCAGGTCGGCGGCATCGTGCCGTCGTATAAAACCCCGCTGCAAAACCGCAGCGTCGTGGCGCTGATGCAGCGCTACCTCACTCCGGAGGCGCTGGCCGCCGAAGGCCTCCCCGCCCGCTACGCCCAGACCCTTTTTGACCTGCACAACCCCACGGAAGAGAACCTGGACCGCCTCCGGAAAAACGGCGCCCTCGCTCCGGAGGCGCTGCGTGCGGTGAAGTTTACGGAGATCTACCGCTACCTCAAACGGATGAAGGGGAAAAAGAGCGAGCACCCCGCCCGTTTTTCCGAGGCGCGAGATCCGGAGGGGTTTATCCAAAACCTCCCCTTCACCCTCACGGACGACCAGCAGCACGCCATCCGCCAGCTCCAGACCGACATGCAAAGCACCAAGCAGGGGCGCCGTATCATCATCGGCGACGTGGGCTGCGGCAAGACGATGGTGATGCTGGCCGCGGCCTACATGGCCCACCCCAACAAGGCGATCATCATGGCCCCCACCACCATCCTCGCCAACCAGCTCTTCGAAGAGGCTAACAAGCACCTACCGGAGACCATGCGCATTGCCCTCCACACCCAGAAATCCAACCTCAAAAAAGAGGAACTGGCGGCGTCTGATCTCATCATCGGCACCCACGCCCTGCTGCACACGGAGCTTCCGGAGGTGGCGGTGGTGATGATCGACGAACAGCACCGCTTCGGCACCAAGCAGCGCCACGAGCTTTCCCTCATGACCCGCCAGGAGGGCAACAAGGCCCTCCCCCACATCTTCCAGTTTTCCGCCACGCCCATCCCACGCACCCAGGCGATGGTGGAGAGCACGCTCATCGACGTCACCTTTATCCGGCAGATTCCCTTTACCAAGACGATCGACACCGCCGTCATCGGCAAGCCCGACTTTAAAGCCCTGCTGGATCACATCCGGAGCGAGATCGCCCAAAATCATCAGGTGCTGGTCATCTACCCGCTGGTGGAGGCCAGCGAAAATATCGAGTACCAGAGCATCGACGAAGCCAGAAGCTTCTGGGAGAAAAATTTTGAAGGGGTCTACTCTACTCACGGCAAGGACAAAGACAAGGAAAAGGTACTGGTGGAGTTTAGAGAAAAGGGCAACATCCTGCTGGCCACCACCGTCGTCGAGGTCGGCATCAGCCTGCCGCGCCTCACCACCGTCGTCATCTCCGGAGCGGAACGCCTGGGCCTCGCCACCCTCCACCAGCTCAAAGGCCGGGTTAGCCGGACGGGCCTCAAGGGCTACTGCTACTTATATACCAACCTACAAAATAGCGAACGGCTCAACGAGTTCATGAAAACGACCAACGGCTTCGAGGTCGCGGAACTGGACCTCAAATTCAGAAAATCCGGAGACCTGATCGACGGCATCGCCCAAAGCGGAGAACATTTTGAGTATTTTGATATGCGAGAGGATGGGGAGATTTTGGAGGAGGCGAAGAGGCTTCTATCCGGATACTAAAGGAACCCAAATGTTTACCAGTCCATATTGCCATGTTGAATTTCACAAAGAACTGGATGCCGTCCTCTGCACCTGGAAAGCTTTCTGCCAAGGCGACGACTACCGCGATCCTCTGCGCCACGGCCTGAAGCTCCTCAAAGAAACCTGCTGCAAAAACTGGATTACCGACACGACCAACGGGTTTGAAAGCACACCGGAAGATACGCAATGGCTCTTGGAGACCTTCATTCCGGAGACGCTTTCCACCCACTGCAAAAACCTCTTTTTTATTATCGCTCCGGATAGTCCGTTGCAAGATGAGATCCGGGCGCAGGCCGAAGCATTAAATAAGCTGTTTAACGTCAGGCTGTGCAAAAGTTTGGACGAAGTCCGGTGCATTCTAACCGCCGATAGACTACAATAGCCCCAAAGATTACTAGGAGTCACATGGCCACCTCACGGGAAAAACTGCTCGCTTCCGCCGCCAAGGAGATCTACACCTACGGGTTTCAGGGTGCGGGGCTTTCCAAAATTCTGGCCGAAGCCGGGGTGCCCAAAGGCTCGCTCTATCACCACTTTAAATCCAAAAAAGAGCTGGCCCTGGCGGTCATCGAAGAGCGCATCGCTCCGGGGATGCTGGAGCTGTTCAGCTCTTTGGAATCAGACCAACCGCTGCAAACGTCTCTACATCATGCCATCGATATCATAGCATCCTCCGAGCGCCTCATTACCTATGGCTGCCCGCTCAATAAGCTCATCCAGGAGATGGCCCCGCTGGATGAGGATTTTTCCAAACTCCTCAGCGATACCTACGAATCCTTAATCGAAAAAGTCACCGCCGCCGTCCGCCGGGCCGACGAAAAGGGCGAACTCCGCACCGACAATCCGGAGGGGGTGGGGAGATTTCTCTTCCTCACCATCTGGAGCTATCTGGCCATCCCGCCAACCCTCAGCTCCAAAGAGGATTTCCTCAGCCTCAAACCTCACCTCGACCGCTACCTCGCCAGCTTCCAAAAGTAGTTAGACCGATTGGTCTAGACTTAAGCAAAATTATCGTAGTCTTTCACTAAACCGACTGGTCTACTAATAAAGGATAGCATATGAGACAGGTAGTAATTACGGGCATCGGCATGATCAATGCCGTAGGCCACTCCGCTCCGGAGGCCTTCGAGGCTCTATGCCAGGGCATCTGCGGGGTCGATATGATCCAAAGTTATGACGCCTCCGGAGATAGCGTGCAGATCGCAGCAGAAGTCAAGGGCTTCGATCCGGAGAGCGTCATGGACAAAAAGGAGATTAAAAAGGCGGGGCGTTTTATCCAGCTGGGTCTGCATGCAGCGAAGGAAGCGCTGGAAGATGCGGCCTTTGGGGAGATGGACAAGGAGCGCTTCGGCGTCAGCGGTGCCACGGGCATCGGCGGCCTGGAGGTCATCGACGCCAACGCGGTGAAAAATTCCGAACGGGGAGCTAAAGGGATCAGCCCCTTTTTCATCCCCTCTTCGCTGACCAACATGCTCAGCGGCTACGTCTCCATTTACCACGGCCTCAAGGGCCCCAACCTCTCCAGCACCACCGCCTGCACCGCCGGGCTCCACGCCATCACCGAAGCGGCCAAGACGATCATGACGGACGGGGCCGATGTGATGATCGCCCTGGGGGCGGAGAGCTGTATCTGCCCGCTCGGTATCCGCGGCTTTAGCGTTATGAAGACCCTCTCGACACGAAATGACGACCCAAAAACCGCCTCCCGTCCCTTTGACAAGGAGCGCGACGGCTTCGTCATGGGCGAAGGAGCGGCGGCCTTGATCCTGGAGGAAAAAGAGCACGCCCTGGCACGGGGTGCCACGATCTATGCCGAGATCGCGGGATTCGGGGAGAGTGCGGACGCCAGCCACATCACCACCCCCGCCGAAGGGGGCGAAGGGGCGGTGCGGGCCATGAAGGCGGCCCTTCGTATGGCCGGAGGAATTCCCATTGATTACGTCAACGCCCACGGCACCAGCACGCCCTACAACGACCTCTACGAAACCATGGCGTTTAAGACGGTCTTCGGAGAAGCCGTCCCACCCGTCAGCTCCACCAAGGGGGCCATCGGCCACTGCCTGGGTGCGGCGGGGGCGATGGAGGCGGCTATTTCCGTTCTGGCCCTGCACCACGGTATCATGCCGCCAACGTTGAATCAGGTCACCCCGGATGAAGCGTGCGACCTGGACACCGTCCCCAATGTGGCAAGAAAACAGCCGCTCAATACCGTCATGAGCACCAACTACGGATTCGGCGGCACCAACGGGGCGATTATCTTTACCAAACCGGTATGACTACCGGGATTCACAGCCCTGTAGTTCCAATCTTAAGAGTTTGAGCTGCTCCTCTAACTCCTTGTCACTGGTATAAAGAATACTGCCAAAGACAAAATGGCCGATTCGGTTGATCGTATCGGCCCGTTTTTCTTTTTCAAGTGCTTCGATCTCTTTAAGAATCGTGATACAGTCACGTTTTTCATTTAGCTCACTTTGAGCGGCCCATACGAAATTCAACAGCAAGAAAAAAAACACCAGCAACTTAGACATTTATGCTGCCTGTTAAATAAAGTACCGCCTCGCCCCCGATCCGGACGCGTTCGCCTCTTATCTCGCACGCCACGTCACCGCCGCGGGTTGAGACCTGTCTGGCCTGCATGGTTGTTTTCCCCAGACGTTTGTTCCAATAGGGAATCAGCCGAGTAAAGGCCGAACCCGTCACCGGGTCTTCATCGATTCCGATAGCGGGAGCGAAAAATCTACAGACAAAATCCTTGGTTTTTCCCGGGGCGGTAATAATCAGGCCCCGTTTTGTCATCGTTTTGAGCGCCGCCATATCCGGAATGTAGTGGATGACATCCGCTTCGCAAGAAAGCACCAGCAGGTAATCATCGCCACCGTAAACCTCCGCATCCGGGCCAAAAAGCCGTACCGCCTCCGGATCGTCACAGCGAACCGGCGGTTGCGCGGGAAAATCGAGATAGTAGCGTTCGCCCTCCCGCTCGACCCGCAGCTCGCCGCTGAGGGAGTCAAACACCATACGGCTCGCACCGGGAGAGACAAAGGAGGCAATCACAAAGGCCGTAGCCAGCGTCGCGTGGCCGCAGAGTTTGACCTCCGCCGTCGGGGTGAACCAGCGGATATGGTATCCGGAACCCTCAGGGACGAAAAATGCCGTTTCGCTCAGATTGTTTTCCAGGGCGATCTGCTGCATCAGTGCATCAGGCAGCCAGTTTTGCAGCGGAACGACGGCAGCGGGATTTCCTGTAAAAGGGGTCGACGCAAAGGCATCGACCTGATACATCTTCAAAGTCATCACTCTTCCTTTAGATGATGTAAATCCGGAGGGGTCGCATGGTCTCGGTTGTATTCGTGGATAGAGCCGTCTGTTCCTTTTTTCACGGCCCAGTCCCTGAGCTCGTTACGGTCTTCTTCGTAACGCATCCGGGGAACCGACATCCCGCAGCTCGACTCCACCGCGTAAATATGCAGGCGAATGAGGCGCCGAAGGGAGACCAGCGGCACGTTAAAGGCGGCGGCCAATGTACCAAACTCCGGATGCTCCGGATTGATCAGCTCGCCTTTGCAAAAGAGTCGCAGAATTTTTGGCTTGCCCTCGAAGGCGTTAAAGACCACGGTCACGTCGCCCCCGGCGGCAATGTCGCGGGCGGTGCGGTTGCCGCTGCCGGGATAGTCCATGTAGACCAGAGTTTCGCGGTCGATCACCCGGATCGAGTCGTAGCCCTTGGGCGAGAGGTTGACCTCCTGGCCGCTGCAGCTGGCCATGTAGAAGAGTTTTTGTTCTTTAATGAACGCCTGGTCCATCTCTTTCAGGTAGCGGTATTGTTTTCCCATTATTTTTTCCTTTGTATTCGTAAACGCCATAAGCCCAGTGTTCGGGGCCCGGCTTTTGCACCTCTTTCCATCCCAGGCGCCGAAGCTCCCAGGCAAGCAGACGGTTCATGACGCCGTGACCGATCAGGGTGACGCTGCCCTTCTCCTTGGCCAGTTTGTCCAGATAGGCACTCCCCACCTTGGCGCGGTGGCGGGCGTGGGTCAGGGATTCGGCGTGATTTTGAAAGCCCAGAAACCAGAAAAACCGAAAGAGCCCCGTCCAGGTCTTGGGCCGCAGGCGAACCAGCGGAATCCGTTTCCAGGGGATTTTCGCTTCGTTAAAGATGCTCTCACGCCCCAGGGGTGTAATCCCGCACACCTGGGCGGAGACCACCGAGCGAGTCAGCCCGCTGCACACCACGCCGGCTGACTCCAAAAGCGCCCGGTGGCTCGCCTCCGGAGCCTCCGGAAAGACACCCGCATGATCATAGGCCTTGACCCATTTGGGAAACTCCGCCGAAGCAATACGCTCCGGCATGGTCAGTTTGACACGGCCGTGCCGCATAAGAATGATCGTCGCCATCTTATCGGGGAAACGAGCCATCGTTCAGGTCGATGGTAGAACCGTTGATATATTCCGGAGCGTCCGTCGCCAGCCAGAAGATGGCGTCGGCTACTTCGTCAGCCCTGGCGAAACGTCCGGAGATGACCGTCTGCAAAAAGGCGTCGCGCCGCGCCTTGGGAATGACTTCGAGCATGTCCGTCTCCACGGGGCTGGGGGCGACGGCGTTGATAATGATGCCATTCTTGCCATAGAGCTTGGCAAAGCTCTTGGTCGCGTTAATGAGCGCCGCCTTGGTCATGCCGTACCAGATATCGGGGTGGCCGATCTGTCCGGCGATAGAGGCGTTGTTGACGATCCGGCCGCCCTTGGCTTTCATCCCTTCGATGGCCAACTGCATCAGCGCCACGGGGGCTTCGAGGTTGAGGCGCAGCATCTGGGATTTTTTCTCCTCCGTATAGGCCTCCGGAGGAATGGAAAACATCACGCCCGCGTTGTTGATCAGCACGTCCACCGCGCCGATGGCGGCCATAAGCTCCGGAAGCCGGTCGATTTCGCTCAGGTCAGCCGTGATGCAGCGCACCTGCGGGTGTTCGGCCAAGGCAAACCCTTCGAAGTTTCGCGCCACGACGACCACCTGATCGCCCCTTGCTACGAAACGGCGGGTGACCTCCAGGCCGATGCCGCGGTTGCCGCCGGTAATAAGAACCGTCGCCACCGCTTACTTGACCGCTTCTTTGGCTTCGTCAATTTTCTCGGAGAGTTTTTCCTTGGCGTCGTCCGCGATACCGTCCAGTTTTTCCGATGCGGCGCTCTGGACTTTTTCCATCATGTCCTTGGGGCTGTCGTCCATGGTAAAAAAGCCCATATAGTAAGCGGCGCCCACCGCAACGATAATAACGAGAATAAGAAACTTGATCATGATTTACTCCTTGATTTGTTGTAGATACTCTATACATTCGGGGATTTCATTTTCATTAAAAAGCCGTACGCCTGCCCTTTCCAAGGCCAGAGCCGCCACCCCTTTTCCCACGATTTTGCTCTTGCTGAAGCTCCCGTCGTAGATTTCATGCACCCCGCACGAAGGGCTGCGTTCCTTTAAGAGTGCCGCCTTGATGCCGTGCTCTTTCACCACATCCAGGGCCGCTTCGGCTCCGGATTCAAAGGCGGCGGTCACCTCTTCGCCCTGCGCATTCATCACCCGGCCGTCCCGCATTTCCGCAGGTATTCGGGGCGTACCAAGCCCTCCGGAAACCTCCGGACATACGGGAAAAAGGGTCGCAACGGTAGAGAGCTGTTTCAGATCGGCAATGCTGAGACGATTGTCGCCGCCGTCATATTTGACCTTGTCACCAAGGAGGCAGGCGCTGATAAGAAGTGGGGGTTGATGCATGGGAAGGCTCCGCACCCGAAGGCGCGGAAGAAGGGATTAATAGAGACCGAACCGGCCGTCTTTACGGCGGTAGAGGGTTCGGCGTTTGCCGTCCATGTCGTCAAAAACGACAAACATCATGTTGCCCTTTTTAATAAATTCCAGGGCCTCTTCGACATCAACGGGCTTGTCGATGTCCAGGGCGCTGGGCACGATTTCGCCGTCTTCGACGTCGCTATAAAGCTGGGGAATGTCGTTGTCCGGAGTCTTTTCGTTGGTATGACTGTGGATTTTGTTATTGACCTTCTCCTTATAGCGGCGAAGGACTTTTTTAGCCCGTTCGATGGCGATGTCGATAGCGGCGTAGAGGTCTTTGTCGACCTGTTTGATTACAACCGTATCACGGCCCGCGAGCTGAATAGTGAATTCAATTTCAAAAGCTTCTTTCTTTTCCTTTTTGGCATCGGAAATGATCGCTTTGATGGCGATGATGTCCAGATTATATTTGTCGAGTTGGGACATGGCAGATTCAATATACTCCCGGATGGGATCTGTCAGTTCGATTCTTCTGCTAACAATACTTGTGTTCATATTGTGCTCCTTTAATGGTGTAACACTATGCATTATTACACACAAAAGATTAATTGGGAAGGGGTTTAAACCCTCTTGCAGAAAGATTTTTTCCACAATCTGCTTCAATATCTATAATGATTATCAAAATTATTATATGTTAGACTCCCCCTTTTTATTCCTATTTAATTAAGGAGTCTATGTGCTTGTATTTGCCTTTTTTTCCACGCTGGGATCGGCGATTTTTTTCTACCTCAGCTTTCCGAAACAGCGGTGGCTCAGCGCCCCGCTGTCCGCCCACCCCGCCCGCTGGGTTTCCCTCGTGCTTGCGGCCCTCTCCCTTTGGGCCTGGAGCAGCTTTTATACCCCGAAAAGTGCTTTTTTTATCACCCTGACCCTGCTCATGTTTTTTTTCATGCTGCTTCCTTTTTTGGGGCTGTGGCGCCAAGCGGGAGGCAGCCATGACGAATAAATCCTTTGCCACCTGGATGGGGCTGAGCGCTGTCGGCATCGTGCTGGGCTTTGCCATGGCACTCTTTCTCAGCGGTATCTTTGCCTGGCTGACGCCGGAGGCTCCGGATGCCCCGGTGAAGATTCAGCTGGTGATGTGGCTGATCGCCCCCTTGTGGCTCTCCATCTGGTCGGCGGTCTATGTGTTTGAGAGTGTCCCAAAAGCCCTCAAGCTCTATCTTCCCGCCAGCCTGGTGCTCTTGGCCATGCTGACGCTCACCCGCGTTGTCGGTTAAGGAGACCTCATGAAACCACAAACCCTGTACAGCTACCTGACCCTTCACACCTGGGTGGGCATCCTCTCCGGACTGGTGCTCTTTATCGGTTTTTACGCCGGAAGCCTCACCATGTTTAAGGACGCCATCGACCGCTGGGCCACACCCCCGGCCCCCCAGAGCGCCCCCCTCTCCCTGCAGGATATGGACCGTCTCATCGCCCACGTCGTTACCCATTATCCCGATGCGGCCAAGGGGCTGAATGTCGATTTCCGCACCACGGAAAACGCCGTCGCCCCCCTGGTCTGGGACCACGGAACATTCCGCGCCGATTACGCTCCGGACGGCTCCATCGCGGTCACACAGGCCGAGCCCAGCCGTTTGGCGGAGCTGATCGACCTGCTCCACCAAACCGCCGGAATCCCCGGAAGTTTTGAAAACGGCCACGACCATCTGGGGGTCTATGTCATGGGGGTCGCCTCCATGCTCTATTTTCTGGCCCTCGTCTCCGGCGTGGTGATTATCCTGAAAAACTGGTGGCGCGACCTCTTTGCCCTCCGGATCGAAAAAAGGGAAAAACGCCGCTGGCTCGATGTGCACGTTCTGCTGGGTCTGGGGTCGATCCCCTTTCACTTTGTCATCGCCTTGACGGTGATTGTCTTTGCCTTTCACGATCTTTTTTATGATGCTCTCGGCAAGGTGGTGATGCCCGAGCGAGCGCCCCAGGCCAAGTCGCGCCCGGCTGCCCCGCCGCAGCCCAAGCCCCTGGCCTCCATGACCACCGTACTGGAAAACGTCCGTGCGCTTGCTCCGGAGTTTACCCCCACCCGCATGCTCTACCGCGGACTGGACGGTCAGCGCCCCATGCTCCGGATGGGCGGAACCGACCCTCGCTACATGGTGCGTGGCGCCATGGAGGGGTTTGCCATCATCGACCCCTACTCCGGAGCGGTTCTGGACGCGCAGATGCTTCCGGGAAGCGAAAGCGGCTGGGGCGCCACGGTGGGGACCTTTTTTGCCCTGCACTTCGGCAGCTTCGGGGGTGACCTGATCCGCTGGGTCTACTTCGTTTTGGGTCTGGCGGGTGCCGTGCTCTTTTACAGCGGCAACCTGCTCTGGATCATCTCCCGACAGAAAAAATCCCCCAACCGCCACGTTGCCGCTTTGGCATCACTGAGCATCGGGGTCACGCTGGGCAGCGTGCTGGGTGTCGCCGTGGCTCTAGCCGCAACCAAGTGGCTGAGCGGGTCGGGCGTGACGGATTGGTACTTTCCCCTCTACTACACCCTCTTCCTCGCCGCCGTCGCCTGGAGCTTTTACCGTGGGGCGGGGAACGCGGCGGTGGATCTGCTGGGGCTGATCGCGCTCGCCTGCTTTGCCGTTCCGATGCAGTCGCTTTTGGCTCCGCTCTTTCCGGAGCTGCTTTGGGCGCCCCGTTCCGCCGCGGCCTTGGGGGTTGATCTTGCCGCTGCGCTTTTTGGATTGTGCTTTTCGGCTCTGGCCTATTTCACCGCCAGACGCCTGGCCGCCAACGCCCTGCATTCCGTCTGGCAGCGCAGATTGACGGCCGAGGCAAAGTGATTTAGTCCCCCGTGCTATAATTACGCAAAAACAAGGGGGCCGGCGTGCGTATTCTTTTTGTGGGCGACGTGGTGGGACGACCGGGCCGTGAGGCGCTCAAATACCACCTGCCCCGCCTCCGTGCCGACCTGGGGATTGACCTGGTGATCGTCAACGGCGAAAACCTCTCCCACGGGTTCGGCATGACGGCCAAATCGACCCAGGAGCTGGCGGCGTGTGGTATCGACTGCTTTACCGGCGGCAACCACTCCTGGGATAAAAAAGAGATCACCGCCCTCTTTGACCGCTACCCCATTCTCCGCCCCCTCAACTTCCCCCAAGGACTCCCCGGCCGGGGCACGTTGGTGCTGGAAGCCCAGGGCGAAAAGCTTGCCGTCATCAACCTGCTGGGGCACTACTCCATGGGCATGGTGGAAAACCCCTTCAACATGGCCAAGGCCGAGGTCGAACGCCTCCGGAATGAGGGCATCACCAACATCTTCATCGACTTCCACGCCGAAACGACCAGCGAGAAAAACGGCATGCTCCACCTGTTGGCGGGTCAGGTCAGCCTCATTGCCGGAACCCACACCCACGTGGGCACCGACGACCTGCTTATTCACCAGGGCACGGGCTACGTCACCGACGTGGGGCTGACGGGCTGCTTTGACGGGGTGATCGGGGTGGAGAAAAACGCGCCCCTCTACCGTTTTACCACGGGCATTAAAAAGAGCTTCGACATTCCCAAAACCTGCCGCACCATTTTTCAGGCCATTGTCGCCGATCTTGACAGCGGAGTCTGCACCGACGCCTTTAAAATCAAAGCCTATGACAAGGAGCCTGCCCAGACCACCCTGCAGGCTTATCGCCTATGAACGACAGCTTCGCCCTGCTCTCCGCCCTGGAAAAACTTAAGCTTTTTGATTGGAGCACCCACCCCCGCTGGTGGCCCGATGACGACCCCTTTCGGATTTTGGTCGAAGTGGTGCTGACCCAGCAGAGCCGCTGGGAGAAGGTGCAGGAGTCCATCGGCCACATGGAGCGGCTCGGTATGCTGGGCCTTAATGAACTCCTTGCCGCCGAACAGTGGCGTCTGGCCAGCGCCATCGTGCCCAGCGGACTGTATAATCAGAAAGCCCAACGCCTGATCCTTCTTTGCCGCAATATTTTGGAGGATTTCGGTTCGCTGGAGAGCTTCATGGAAAACGTCAGTCGCGACTGGCTGCTGCGGCAAAAGGGGATCGGTCCGGAGAGTGCGGATTCGATTCTCTGCTACATGCTCGGACGCGAGGCGATGGTAGTGGACAACTACACCGTCCGCCTTTTGGAAGCCTTCGGCTACACCTTTGAACATTACGACGAGGTGCAAAACTGGCTGCAAGAAGGGATCGACGCTAACCTGGAAGAGGTCTTGGGCTGGGAGGGTTACGGCGATCTTGTCACCGTCTACGCCCGGTTCCACGGGCTGATCGTCGAATACGGCAAACGCCACGCCGGCAAAAAGGGCATG
>QKHD01000230.1 GCA_003250175.1 Helicobacteraceae bacterium | reverse complement strand
TGTCGGGCTTTGACGAGGCGATCGAGAAGATGAACGCCTCGCCCTACGGCCTGCAGTTTTCCCTTTTTTCCAATAACCTCGCCCTGGTGCGGCGGGCCATTGACGAATGCGAAGCAGGCGGCGTGGTGATCAATGATGTGCCCACCGTTCGCTACGATATCCAGCCCTATGGCGGGGTCAAACTCAGCGGCGTCGGCCGTGAAGGTGCCCGCTTCGCCATCGAAGAGTTTACGGAGATCAAATCGGTCGTTATTCATTGAGGTTTGTCCGGAAGGACACGTTTAACGACGATAACAAGGAGTTTTTCTATGGCATTACGGGTGTTGATCCTTCATGGATGGAACGGCAGCAATCCACCCCACTGGCAGGACTGGCTGGCAAAGAAACTGGAGAGCGAAGGGGTTGAGGTCTCCTTTCCCATGCTTCCCAATATGAGCCGTCCGGAGCGGGATATCTGGGAAAAAAGCGTGTTAGACGAGCTGGAAAACTTCCGTCCCAACGCGGTGGTCTGCCACTCGTTAGGGGCCGTGCTCTGGTTCCATCTGGCAGACAAACACGCCATCGAAGGAGTGGAAAAACTCCTGCTGGTCGCTCCTCCGGATGTCCATACGACGATCGACGAGGTGGCCAGCTTTTTCCCCGCACCCCTGCCCAAGGAGCTACATGCGGCCAAAAAACTGCTGGTGGTCTCCGACAGCGACCCCTACTTAAGCATGAAGCAGGCGGGGGAGATGTTCCGTACCCTCGATATTCCCACCAAAATCCTGCAAGACGCTGGGCACATCAACAGTGCCAGCGGCCACGGTCCTTTTCCCCTGGCCTACGACTTTTTGATATCGGAGTAAAATTCTCCTCTTCCCTCCTTTTTTGTGTTACAATGACCCATTGTCCCGACCTGAAAAGGAGGATACGATGAAACTCTATAACAAAGAATACAAAAACGCCTACCTGATGTTTGGTATCATGACCGTGATGTTTTTATACATGGGGGTCTCTCTGGTGATTGTCGACCGACAGGTTGAGAGCAGCCGTTCCTGCGTCACCACCTGCCATGTGGATATCCAAAGCAACCAACCCTGACCCAAAGGCCGACCATGCCCAACCGACTGATTCACGAGCACTCCCCCTACTTGCAGCAGCACGCCCACAACCCCGTGGACTGGTACCCCTGGGGGGAAGAGGCCTTTGAAAAGGCGCAGCGGGAAAACAAACCGATCTTTCTCTCCATCGGCTACAGTGCCTGCCACTGGTGCCACGTTATGGAACGGGAGGTCTTTGAAAACGAGCAGCTGGCCGACTACCTCAACCGCCATTTTGTGAGTATCAAGGTGGATAAGGAAGAGCGCCCCGATATCGACAGCCACTTTCAGCGGGTGCATCAGCTGTTGACAAGGCGCTCCGGAGGGTGGCCTGCGTCGATCTTTCTGACCCCTGCCAAGGAGCCATTTTTTGCGGCAACCTACATTCCCCCCAGCCGCCATCATGGAATCATCGGGTTTGACGAACTGACCGCGACCATCGTGCAGAAGTTTGCCAACGAACCCGGCATTATTTTGGATGAGGCGAAGCTCATCAAGGAGACCCTGGGCAAGCAGGGGGTCAACAACCAGGCGACCAAGATCGGCTCCGACATCATCGACCACGTCCTGACCCATCTGAAAGAGCTCTACGACCCTGTCTCCGGAGGCTTCTCCAAGGCACCGAAGTTTCCCCACACGGCGATGATCAAGGTGCTCCTCGACGGCTACGAAATCCGGAACGATCCCAAGCTACTGGAGATGGCGGTCTTTACCCTCAAAGAGATGGCGAGAGGCGGCCTGTACGACCTCGTCGACGGCGGGTTTTGCCGCTACAGCGTGGACGAGTGGTGGCTGGTGCCGCACTTTGAAAAGATGACCTACGATAATGCCCT
>QKHD01000224.1 GCA_003250175.1 Helicobacteraceae bacterium | reverse complement strand
ACTGGAAAACTTCAATTTCATCGGCAACGTTGAGGGCAATGATATTTTCAATGGTCGCGTTGACGTGGTCGTCTGCGACGGTTTTGTTGGAAATGTACTTCTTAAAACCAGCGAAGGTGTTGCCTCCGCGATTAAAGGTTTTCTGAAAATTTCTATCAAAAAGTCTTTCTGGGCCATTCTCGGTTCCGTCTTTATGCTGGGAGCCTTTAAATCCCTAAAACGTCAGATTGATTATGCCGAATACGGCGGCGCACCCCTCCTTGGTATTAACGGATGCGCCATCGTCAGTCATGGCAAAAGCAACGCCAAGGCGATTAAAAACGCTATTTTCCAGGCTGTTCGTTTTATTGAATCCGGAGTCAACGAAGACATCCGTCTCTACAACGAACGCTACCTTTCTAAGAAAAAGGACGCTTAGTGGCTTATGCTTCGTTCCGCTCTATCGGTGCCTATGTACCCGAAAAGATTCTGACCAATCAAGATCTTGAAAAAATCGTAGACACCAGCGACGAGTGGATCACGAAGCGTTCCGGTATTAAAAACCGCCACATCTCCGCCGATGATCAGACCGCCAGCGATCTGGGTAAAGAGGCAGCACTCATCGCCCTCAAGCGTGCCGGTATGACGGCTGAAGATCTGGATATGATCATTGTCGCCTCCATCTCCGGAGACTACCTCTTTATGCCCTCAACCGCCTGTGTCCTTGCGGATAAACTGGGTGTCAAAAACATTCCTGCCTTCGACGTTCTGGCTGCCTGTACCGGATTTATCTATGCGCTTTCTACCGCCAAAGCCTATATCGAATCCGGCATGATGAAAAATATTCTCATCGTCGGTGCCGAAGCCCTGAGCAAATTCGTCGATTATTCCGACCGAACTACCTGCGTACTTTTTGGTGACGGTGCCGGTGCCGCCATTATCACAGCAACCGATAATGCAGACGAGCGAATCCGCGATATCCACATCAGTGCCGACGGAACCTACCAGGATTTTCTGATTACTCCGGGAGGCGGCTCCAAACACCCGTGCTCTGCTTACGTAACCGACGAGCGTCTTCATTTTATGAAGATGAAGGGCAACGAAACCTTCAAAGTCGCCGTCCGTACCCTGACCAATGATGTCGAAGAGATGGTCAAAAACAACAACATCACCCTGGATGACATCAAACTCTTTATTCCTCACCAGGCTAACTACCGTATTATCAAAGCCGTCGGCGATGCTATCGGTATCCGGGACGATCAACTGGTTTTAACCGTGGACAAATTTGGCAACACCTCCGCAGCATCCATTCCCATGGCCATCAACGATGCCTATGAAGCAGGTCGCTTAAAAACCGGTGATCTGATGCTGCTCGATGCCTTCGGCGGCGGTCTGACCTGGGGCAGTGCTCTGGTCCCTTACGCTGGCAAGTAATCCCTTTTTATTCTTTAACCTGTTACAATTAGTCCCAAATCAGTGTTAGGGTACTTATGACGGACAAGTGGCTATTTATTTTCGCCTCCATGCTCATTATCTTCGGTATTACTTTCTCCTATTCACTGCCTGTATATTTTACCTACGCCAATAACATCAGCCCCTATCACTTTCTCATGATTGAGTCAGTCGTCGGTTTTGGCGGCATCTTCATGATGTGGTCGATATCCCGACTGGACCCGGCAAAATGGCTCTCTACCATCGGTTTTTTACTCTTTCTCCCTGTTATGTTTTTGATGTTTCTCATGTATTTTCTACCCAGCGATATTGTTCCCACCATCAACGGTGCCAAGCGCTGGATCCGGACACCCATTTTCAGCATCTCGCCTGTGGAGTTTTTTAAAGTTGGGTTCGTCTTTTTCCTAAGCTGGAGCTTGACTCGTAAATACTACCTCAAACCGGAACGCTCCACCTTGCTGCATGAAATGAAGATGGTTGCTCCCTACGGACTGATTTTTCTTGTTGCCGTTACTTTGATTGCTATTATCCAAAATGACTTCGGACAGACCGTCGTGTTAGGTGCGACTCTACTTTTGATGCTGCTCTTTGCGGGATTTAGTTTCCGCCTCTTTATGCTGCTCATCTCCATGGGATTTGTGGCTGCGGTTACCTTGATCCTGGCCTCAAGCCACCGAATTGTCCGGATTAAACAGTGGTGGGCCAATGTTCAGGAGTATATTCTCTCCTTTTTTCCCGACTCCATCGCCAATGCCCTCCGTCTGGAAGAGGCCGGCGTGGATCAATCCTACCAGGTCTCCCAGGCTCTTAGTGCCATTAACCACGGCGGTATGAACGGGATGGGCATTGGCGGGGGGATTGCCAAGCTGGGCTTTTTAAGCGACGTTCACTCCGACTTTGTCCTGGCAGGTATTGCGGAAGAGACCGGACTGATCGGTATTTTTCTTATCACGATTTTGATGCTTCTGCTCATCTACCGGATTTTAAAAATCTCCAACCGTAGTGAAAACCACGTTTACTACCTCTTTAGCGTCGGGATTGCTATTATGATCAGCCTGCAGTTTTTGATGAATGCCATGGGTATCATCGGCTTGATTCCTCTCAAGGGTATTGCCGTACCGTTTATCAGCTACGGCGGTAGTTCCATGCTGGCCTTGTGTCTGGCCATCGGTATGGTCCTCATGGTCAGCAAGAGGGCAAAACTCTGATTCTTATTACCGGTGGCGGAACCGGCGGGCACCTGCGCATCGCCCAGCTCGTTAAAGAAGAACTCAACCTCCGAGGTATGTCTCCCTGCTATATTGGCTCTACCTATGGTCAGGATCAAAAGTGGTTTGCCGACGATTCCGGATGGAGCGATACCCTCTTTTTGCAATCGGCCGGTGTCGTTAACAAGGGCTTAGTGGGAAAAATCATCCAACTGGGGAAAATTCTCTTTTTCACCTTGACCCTTCGTAAGCACTTTAAACAGCATGGTATCCGTGCCGTTTTTAGTGTGGGAGGATACTCCGCCGCGCCGGCAGTTTTTGCTGCCATTCTCTTTCGTATTCCCCTCTTTATTCATGAGCAAAATGCCAAAAGCGGACTGCTCAACCGTTTGACCAAACCCTTTGCCAAGGGATTTTTTTCTTCCTTTGATCCGGAATCCCCCTGTCCAGACTACCCCGTGGGAAAAGTTTTTTTTGAGAGTCGCCGTTTACGTACGGAAGTAAAAACCGTTCTGTTTATGGGTGGTTCTTTGGGAGCTAAAGCGATCAATGACCTGGCCATGCATTCTGCCAAACGCCTCCTTTTCGAAGGAAAAACCATCATTCATCTATGCGGCGAACGGGATTATGAACGTGTAAGTAGTTTTTACCGTGATCAATCCCTCAACGTTACCTGTATGGCTTTTTGTTCTGACATGGGAGCACTTCTGTCCCAGGCCGATTTTGCCGTCGCCCGTTCCGGAGCCAGTTCACTCTTTGAAATTTATGCCAATGCCCTGCCTACACTTTTCATACCCTACCCCCACGCGGCATCAGATCACCAGTTTTATAATGCCCAGTCGCTGGTTGAACGTGGAATGGCCTACTGCGTTCGTGAAAATGAGCTGAGTGATGAGCGCTTTCTTCAACTCTTGGACGAGGATCATCGTAATATGTCGCAAAAGCTCCTTGAAACCTTTTCTCCATCAGGAACTTCCTGCATCGTAGAAAAAATCCTCAGGGCTTAACCTTATATTAAGCTTATTTTTATATAATTCTGCACTTAAAACTCTATGATATATAGGTGATGACAATGAAAAAAGATCTGCACCCGGCAATGGTTGAATGCGAAGTAACATGCGCTTGTGGTAACAGCTTCTCCGTAAAATCAACGCAAGACAAGATCCGTCTGGACGTGTGCGACAAATGCCACCCATTCTTCACAGGATCTGAAAAAATGGTTGACGCGACTGGTCGTATCGAGAAGTTCAAGAAGAAATACAACCTCGACTAATCCCCCATGCTAACCCTGGTGCCTACTCCCATAGGCAACCTCGATGACATCTCCCTGCGCAGCATCGAGGCACTCAAAGCAGCCGATGTGCTCCTTTGCGAAGATACCAGGGTAACCAAGCGCCTGCTTTCTCTGCTCGAGGAGAAGCTGGGCGTTACTTTCCCCAATTACCGTTTTTATCCCTTCCACTCCCATAATGAAAAACAGTTTCTCAGCAATCTTCCGGAAAATCTCTTTGAGAACAACTGTCTCTATTTAAGTGATGCAGGTATGCCCGGTATATCCGACCCAGGCCTCTCCCTAATCCGCTATTGCCAGCAAAATGCCCTTTCTTATGATGTACTCCCCGGTGCAAACGCAGCCCTCATGGCGCTGGTCATGAGCGGTTTTGACACGGTGCATTTCTATTTCCACGGATTTCTTCCCCACAAGGGTAAAGAGCGCCTCAATGATCTCCATGACGCCCTGGGCAAAGGGATTCCGGCTATTTTGTACGAGTCCCCCCACCGCATCGAAAAACTGGTCGACGAACTGGCCGAGTTTTATCCCGATACTGAGATATTTGCCATCAAAGAGATGACAAAACTCCACCAAACCGCCCATAAGGCCACCGCAAAAGAGCTCAAAGAAATTTTTCAAACCGCCAATACAAAAGGTGAATGGGTCGTCGTGGTTAACGCCCAAACCTCCGGAGGGTATGATCCGGAGCTTTTAGGCATGATCAAAGAGCTTAATGCTCCCAAAAAAGAACTGGCAAAAATTCTCGCCAAAATGACCGGGCGCTCCCCTAAAGAGTGCTACAACGACCTCCTAAACGAAAAATAAACCCAGCCCCATCCATCCCGCGTTTTCAGAGGGATTCTAAGTAAAATATCGTTAGAATCCGAGGATGATTGTATATGGAAAACAGGTACTAAACTACGTATTGGAAAAGCACCCTTCACTCATCAAACGGGTGATGCTGGCAAAAGAAGTCGATAAGAAACTGTTTTCGACAATTACGAAAAAAGGCATTCGTGTTGAACGTCTGGATGAAAAAAAGGCCCAGGCACTCAGTCGTGGCAACAACCATCAGGGTATGCTGGCAGAACTCGAACCCTTCGAGCCCCTGCCAGCGGACAACCTTAAACGTTACAATCGGCTAATAGTTTTGTGCGGAATTACCGATATGGGAAATATCGGGGCCATTATGCGCAGTGCCTTTGCTCTAGGTATTGACGCCATGGTCATTACCGGTTTGAACCAGGTCAACTGGCAGGGAGCGGTCAAAAGCAGTAGCGGTGCTATTTTTGACCTGCCCATCATGGTGGTAAAAAATGTTTTTGACCTCCATAACGACCTGGCAACCGCAGGGTTTACCACCCTGGGTGCCACCCTTGAGGGGAGCGACATGCCCCAGGGAATTTCCGGGAAAAAAACGGCTCTTTTCCTCGGAAGTGAAGGGGAAGGACTCCCCGCCCGACTGATCAAAAAACTGGATCATCAAGTTACAATCCGCATGCACCATGCCTTCGATTCGCTCAACGTCGGCAGTGCAGCGGCCATTCTAATTGATAGGATTACACATGAGAGGATTTGAAGAGTTAAGCAAACTGGACCCGATCGAGGTTGCCCAGCGAACCTGCATCTCCGTCGACGCTTTCAAGGCAATCGTCGATAAACGTTATGATGCATTCGGAAAGACCAAGGCATCCGGATTTATCAATATTCTCGAACGGGAATATGACCTGAACCTTCAGGAGTGGCTGGACGAGTTTGAAGTCTACAAACTTGAACACGCCGATGACAAGGACATCTTTATTATCGCCCCAAAAGAGAGCGAATCCCTTTTGGAAAACAAACTCTTTATCACCATCACGCTGGGTATTATCGCCCTCTTTATCGTTCTCTTCGCCCTCTACCCCAGCGACAATGTCGAACCGGCAACCAGCGAAACGGAAAGCTACATCATCGATGAAGCCCAACAGGCGATTGAGGATAAAAACACGACCCTGTCCGAGGACCAAACCCTGGCCCTTCCTGAAAAAAAAGAGGAAGAGCACACCATCACGCCACCGGTTAAAAAAGACACCTTCTACATCCAGTCGAATGTCAAACTCTGGGTCGGCATCAAATACCTGGACAATAACGAACAGATCAATACGATCTTCAAAGACACCTACGATCTTGATCCTTCCCGAGATCAGCGTATCACCTTCGGACACGGCTATTTCAAACTGGTCTTCAATGATCAGGTGATCGAGCCGCGTGAACGCAATGTCTTCCGTGTCACTTATCAAAACGGCGAACTCAATGTCGTAAAAGTACCGATTCCTCCAAAAAAACCTGAACCGGCAGCTGAAGAAGCCGGCAGCGAACCTGTCGAACAAAGCGAAACCGGGGAACAGACACCCACCGAATGAAGTTTTTTCTACGCTGGTTTCTGATTCTCGGTCTCGCCGTTTCGCTGCACGCATCGGAAATTCTGGACGAAACCATCAACAACCTGGTTGATCCGGCCAGCCTCACGACCCACAAAAAACTCCTGGGTGTTCTTTTCCAATATGAAGACGAGTTCGTTTTCCCCGATGGCCACGTTGATGTCATCAAGGTCATCAGTGTCCTCAAAGAAAACGGCCTGATTAAGCTTTTTTACCGCCAGCCCGAAGCGATTCTGACCACCTTTTCATCGGAAATGAACCCGCTTTTTATGATGAAAGCCCTCTCCGATGCCCTGACTAAACTGGGATATCACTATATTCTGACTCATGAACTGGTGCGTGACACCAACCAGACCCACTGGACCGTCGGTTACAAAAGCCAGCACGCCATTGATCCTATTACCCTGGGAACCGAGCTACTCAAATATAACATCACCTTTGATTCGGTTTTGGTCGATGAAACCAACTGGCATTATCGTCTCAGCTCCAAGGAACCGATTTTGCTTGATACCTCCAAAGTATCAACCGGTCTGGAAGAGATGACGCCGCTGAACGACCCCCGCGGCGAATACTGGATTCAGGTCGAACAACCCGCGGCGGTAGCGATTATAAAAAGCCAGTATCCGGACCTATGGCATCCGTATATTATCTGCTATAATCCCAACCTGGAAATCCTCAAGATGTATAAGCGTGATCGCTCCACCAAGTCGATCAAACTCCTGCTTCCGAAGGAAACCAAATATATCCGTCTAACCGATATGTTTACATCCGAAAATCTTAAACACGGTATCGAAATTAGAATCGAAGGAGCCGAGTAACACCATGTTCGATGAAATTGAGTTTGAAAAGATCAATCGTCTGCCCAAATACGTCTTTGCAGCCGTGAATGATCTTAAAATGGAAGAGCGACACGCAGGCAAGGACATCATCGATTTCAGTATGGGAAATCCCGATGGCGACACCCCTCAACACATCGTCGACAAACTGATTGAAAGTATTAAAAAATCCAAGACGCACCGCTACTCCGTTTCCAAGGGTATCTATAAGCTGCGCGTAGCGATCTGCGACTGGTACAA
>QKHD01000013.1 GCA_003250175.1 Helicobacteraceae bacterium | reverse complement strand
CTGGGCAACATTGCCGAAAGCCGTTCCCAGGAGACGGGGGACCACGTCAAGCGTGTGGCGGAGTACTCCCGTATTCTGGCCAGAAAGCTGGGCTTTGCCAAGGAGGAGGTCGACCTCATCAAGCTCGCCTCCCCCATGCACGATATCGGCAAGGTGGCGATCCCCGATCAGATCCTCAACAAGCCGGGGCGGCTGGATGAGGCGGAGTTTAACCAGATGAAGCGCCACACCCTCATCGGCTACGAGATGCTCAAAAACTCCGACCGGCCCATCCTGAAAACCGCCGCCATCATCGCCCTGGACCACCACGAGCGCTGGGACGGCCAGGGCTACCCCAACGGCAAGGCGGGCAGCGACATTCATATCTATGGCCGCATTACCGCCATTGCCGATGTTTTCGATGCCCTGGGAACGGACCGGGTCTATAAAAAAGCGTGGCCGCTGGAGGAGATTCTGGATCACTTCAAAAAAGAGCGGGGAGCCCAGTTTGATCCGGAGCTGGTGGACCTATTTTTCGAGCACCTCGACGAATTTACGGCCATTCGCAATAAATATCTCTAATTGATTATTTTTTAATCAATTACCCTGGATCATTTTGCCCCAGTCCGGAGTATAATACCCCTGACTTTCCGCATAAGTCATTTCAAGCATACACTATTTTTCCCTTAAGCAGGGGGCGGCTGCATCCCGCTCCCTTCCCCCAAAAAACCCGCTTCATTAAAGAATCTTTAGCATTTCTTCTGATACACTAGCTGCATGAATCGACAACTTATCGCATTATTAATGGCCCTGACCCTTCTGGGTGCGGAGGACCAAAGCAGTTTTGAACCCAAGCGCGTCTCGACGCTGGATATGGACCCCAAAGTCCTTTACCTCTCCTTTTGGGGGGCGGGAAGCTCCCGGATTAAAAAGCGGGTCGACACCCTCGTGGAAAAGACCGAGATCAATGCCGTCGTCATCGACATCAAAAACGAATACGGCTACCTCTCCTATCAGGGCAATATCCCCGAAGCCAAAACCATCGGCGCCTACCGTAAAAAGACCATCGAGGACCTGCGCACCCTGATTCAGGAGTACCATGACAAGGGGGTCTATGTCATCGGTCGGATGGTCGTCTTTAAAGACAACCTCTTTGCCCGCGCCCACCCCGACAGTGCCCTGCGCAACCATAAGGGGATCGTCTGGAACAACAACGAAAACCTCGCCTGGACCAATCCGGCCAGTCCCGCGGTGCAGAATTACAACGTCGACATTGCCGCGGAAGCCGCTGCCATGGGGTTTGACGAAATCAACTTCGACTACATCCGTTTCCCCGCCACCAAAACGATCAGCTTCGGCATGCCCAACACGGAAAAAAACCGTGTGGCGGCCATCGAAGAGTTTTTATCCAAAGCCAAAATCGCCCTCAAACCCATGGGCGTGCTGATCTCCGTCGACACCTACGGCTATGTCTGCTGGAACACCAACGACACCGGCATCGGCCAGCGGCTGGATGTCTTAGGCAAATATGCCGACATCATCTGCCCCATGCTCTACCCCTCCGGATTCCACCTGGGAATCCCCAATTATGAAAAGGCGATGGAGAATATCTACGAGATCATCTACTACAGCCTGGAGACCGCCCATATCCGCTCCGGAATTCCCCGCAAGCGTTTCCGCCCCTGGCTGCAGGCCTTCCGGGACTACAGCTTTGACAAACGCTATTTCAAAGCCGACGAGATCCGCGAGCAGATCAGCGCCGCGGAAAACTTTGGCTCCGGAGGGTGGTTTTTATGGCACCCGGGCAGCTATTTCGTAGCGGACGGCCTGCAAGCCCCGCAACCGGAACGCACCGAAGTGGTCAGCAACAACCGCATCGCTCCGGAGACGGTGCTGGAGCTTAAGGAGACGACCCGATGAAACCGGCCCTTTTGCTGCTCAACATGGGCGGTCCGGAAGATACGGCCCAGATTCGTCTCTTTTTAAAAAACATGTTTAACGATAAGAACATTCTGGGTATCCCCCAGCCCATCCGGGCGCTGGTGGCATGGCTGATTACCACGCGCCGCCTCCCCCATGCCCAGGCCAACTACGCCAAAATCGGGGGCAAATCCCCCCTTCCGGAGCTAACCAGACAGCTGGTGGCCAAACTTCAAACGGCCCTTCCGGAGGTGGAGATCGCCTACGCCATGCGCTACACCCCGCCCCGGATCGAAGGGGTCCTGCATGAGCTTCAAGCGGCGGGCGTCACCGATATCTGCCTGCTGCCCCTCTACCCGCAGTATTCCGTTACCACAACGGGTTCGTCCCTGGAGGATGTGGCCCTCGCCCTGGAAGGGATGAACTACAACCCTACCCTGCACACGGTAGCGCGGTTTTATGATCATCCGGACTACATCGCAACCGTCGCCCAGACCATTGCCCAGGCTCTAAACGGAAGCGACGCGTCGGAGTTTGAACTGATCTACTCCGCCCACGGACTGCCCCAGAAGGTTATCGACCGGGGTGATCCCTATGAGCGCGAAGTCACCCGTTCTTGCGACGCCGTCACGGCGAAGCTGACGCAATCGGACATCCGCTTCAACGCGACCCATCTGGCCTACCAGTCCAAGGTCGGCCCCATGAAGTGGCTCGAACCCTCCCTGGAATCAACCCTGGAGACCATGCCGGGCAAAAAGGTGATCATCGTCCCCATCGCCTTTACCATCGACAACTCCGAAACCGACTTCGAACTGGCCATCGAGTACCGGGAAGTGGCGGAGCAGATCGGTCTAAGCGACTACCGCGTCTGCCGCTGCCCCAATGACAGCGACCCCTTTGTTGCGACCCTCGTCGCCCTCTATCACGAAGCGATGGCTTAGGCGTCTCTCTCCACAATAATCGAAGCGGGTACCTCTTTTTTCCGGTACCCGAACTCCATATCCGTCAGCTCCGGAACGTGCTCCAAAGCCTTGGATTTATTAATCAGCTGCGCCAGCTGCTTGATGTCGGCGTCTTTGGAAAAAAGCTCCGCGTAGCGACGGAAGCTCTTGATCCAGTCCACCTGCTCATCCATGCGCACCGCCAGACGCAGTTCATTGAGGAAAGAGACCTTCATGACCTGCGCCGCCTTGTCCATGCGGTAGGGGATTTCAAGGTAGATGCTAATCAGGTTATAGACCGCCTCGCTCTCCCCGCGCTGGGCATACTCCATGCCCTGGCGCACCAGCTGCTTAAAGGCCTTGTCCATGGCCACATACTCCTGCAGATAGGAGAAGGTGTCGTACTGGCCCAGCAGCTCGTAGACCGTGTGCAGGTCGTTGGCCTTGATGGCGGCGATAAACTTCAGGCGACCGCTGACCTCCTGGATGACCGCCTTGAGGTCCGCCTCGATGGGGGCAAAGTGCAGGCTTGCCTTGGCCAGTTTGACCACCTCGGCATACTCCTCGTGCTTGAGCAGATCATTGACCTTTTCCAAAATCCGCAGCGCCAGCGCACCCAGTTTCTGGTACATCGGGGTCTCTTTAAGGAAGGGGCGTTTGGCAGCCAGACGGTAATACTCTCCGTAATCCTTCACCGCCACGGCGTTTTCCGCCTGGATAAAGGCGTGGGCGTTGTTCATGATGTTTTGCGCGATGTGGCGCTTCTCCGGGACGGTGATGTAGGGGCGCAGCAGCGCCGTGCACTTGGGTTTGTTGGCTTCCAGATCGTTTTGGATCAGCATCTTGATGGCGGAAATCACCTTCTCCCAGCGGTCTTCCATCTCTTTATAAATGGAAAACTGTTTTAGAAGCGGCTCTTTCTCCGCCAGCTCGTAGGCCTTGGTGTAGTCTTTGCGCTCGAAGGCGTCCTTGAACTCCGCCACGTTTTCCAGATCGCCGATCAGGGCATGGAACTGCTGCTTTTTATTCTCGTCAAACAAAAAGGGCGACACGATGAGGCTGGCCCGGCCCAGGTCGTCCACCAGCAGCGCCGTTTTGGCCGCCTCCAGGGCACTCTCCCACGCCGTGTCGAAAAGGGCGATCACCGGGTGGAGGAAGAGGAGAATATTGCTGTTTAGCTCCTCTCTGGCCGCCGTATAGTTCTGCTCTTCGATGTGGCGTTTGATCGCCTCTTCACCGACATTGAGGTCATACACCTCGTTCACCCCGTCAACGTAGGAGACGAGCAGGTGCTGGTCGTTGATGTAGAGGTTGGAAATGCCGATCTCCCGAATTTTGACGTTAAAGCGTTTGCTGTTTTTAGCCAGGTCGATGGCATAGAGGTAGCCGTTTCGCGTTCCCACGATGGCGTGGCGGTGGTCTTTGCTGTAGGTGATCGCCGTGGGCCACTCGTTAAAGTAGTGGGTGGTACTGAGCAGTTTTTGTTCATGAATATCAAAGACCATGCCGTTGCCGTCGCGGCAGGCGGCAAAGAGGTAGCGGTCGTTATCGAAAAAGAGGAGATTCTGGGCCACCTCTTCCGTTTTAAACTCCGCCAGCACCAGCCCCTTGTCCAGGTCGTAGACGGTGACGGTCTTGTTAAAGGAGGAGGAGCCGATCAGGTTGCTGCTTTGGCCGACGGTGATGGTGGCGATGTAGTCGGGTTTTTGCGGCAGGGAGCCGATCATGCGGGCACTCTGGAGGTCGTGGATGTAGATTTTGCCGTCCTGCCCTCCGGAGAGGAAGTAGTTGTTTTCCACGGAGACAAAGCTGCTCTCCACCTGGGCGGCGTGCCATCCGGAGCTGCCGACGTTTTCCAGTTTGCCCTGGGCGTTGAGCAGGAAGATGGTGTTTTTTCCGGAGAAGGTGACGGTGATGTACGGCCCCGCCGCGTGAAAACCGCGGTAGAGGTTGTGGTGGGGTTCGTATTTGGTGGAGATGCGTTTGGCTTCGATGAGGGAGAAGTCGCTGCTGTCAAAACGGTAGAAGATGTACGCGCTGTCCACCATGATCAACTCATTGTCAAAAACAGAAACCGCCAGCGGGGTCGCCGTGGTTTTGATTGTCTTCCCATGTTTAACGAGCATTTGCGGCCTTCCTCATCATACTAGGAAGTAATATAGCCTAGATTGATTTAATCTCAGCCTTTAGCGATCGAAATTAATCCGCAAACCATAGAGAGTGTCCAATACTGCATGTTTTTCATACTCCTGCCCGTCTTTGCGTTTGAGCGTAACCGGAATCTCTCCTTTAGAAAAGAGCTGTTTGGCCTGGGTTTTGGTCAATTTTTTGCCCCCGAAACGCTTGAGCGCGTCTTTCCACACCTTAAACTCGCACCCTTCCCGCCATCTTGAACAGCCGAAGGCGGCGGGGGACTCTTCCAGATCGGCCCCGCACGCCGGGCACTTGCCCAGCTTTTCCGCCTTGAGTCCGGCGTCAAAATCGATCCGCACCCGCCACTTATGCTCGCCCTTTTCTAAGGTGCACGACGCCTCGTAGACCCGTCCGTCGGTCTTTTTGACCTTGAGCGGCGTGGGGCCTTTTAAGAGGCGTTTCATCTCGCTGGCCTTGATGCTCTTGTGCCCCATCATGGCCAGGCTGTCGTGCCAGATGACAAAATCGCACCCGCCCCCCTTGCGGCGGACGCAGTAGTAGTTCTGGGTGCCGACCACCACCTTGTCGCCGCAGGACGGGCACGGCCCCACCACCGTCGCTCCCTCCGGAACCGTGGCCGTCACAAAGGCCGTCTTGGTCGCCGGTTCGCTACTGCGGGCATTTTGAATCAGCGCCTTGGCCGAAGCGATGCTCTTTTCCACAAAGCCTTCCAGCCCCAGGGTCGACTCTCCGGATTCGAGCTTTTGCAGTTCGTGCTCCAGCAGGGCGGTGTAGGCAAAGTCGGTGATGTCCATGGCGCTCAGCATGCCGATCAGCTCCCGACCTCTGGGCAGCGGGTGCAGGGTGTTGTTTTTGATACTCACATAGCCCCGCTCCACCAGGAGCGGCACGAACTTGTCGCGGGTTGCCCCCGTGCCGATCCCTTCCGCCTGACGCAGGGCCTCCTTGACCGCGTCGTCCGTCTCCTCTGAGACGTAGCGGTGGGCGTTGGTCATCGCCTTGATGATCTCGCCCTGGGTAAAGCGCTGGGGCGGGCTGGTGGTAAAGGCCTTGGCGGCGGCATCCAGAAAGAGCTGCTGCCCCGCATCCAGCGGCGGCAGGCTTTTTTCCTGCGGGCCCGTCTCGCCGGTAATATCGCGCCAGCCGCCCTCCACATAGCGGGAGGCCTTGGCCACAAAGGTGATCCCCTCGCACACCAAGGTCGCCTCCGATTCCGCGATCACCGCCGGGGGCAAAAAGGCGTGGATAAAGCGCGCCGCGATGGTGCGAAAGAGCTGCTGCTCGTCCGGCGTCAGCCTGCCGAACCCTCCGGAGGTATCGCTCAGATCGGAGGGAATAATGGCGTGGTGGTCGGTAAGCTTTTTCTCGTTAAAAATCCGCGTACCCGTCTGGGCAACCCCTAACATCGCCTCCACGGCGGCCTCTTCACCGATCAGTACGGCGGCGGCACGGGCTCGTTTTTGAATCAATGCATCCTCTTTCTGGGCATTGCCCAGGTAGGCGCTGTCGGTTCGTGGGTAGGTGGTAAAGCGTTTTTCATAGAGTGACTGGGCCAACGCGAGGGTCTGCTCCGGAGCCCAGCCGAAGGCCTCGTTGCAGTGCTGCTGCAAAAGCGGCATGGAAAAGAGCCCCTTGGGGTATTCACGGCGCTCCTTGCTCTCCACCTTCTCCACCACGAAGGGTTTGCCCTCGCACTGGGCCAGGTGCGCATTCAGCAGTGTTTCATCCCAATAGGCAAAACGGTCGCCCTCCGGATGCTCCGGAGCGACGGCCTTGGCCTCGATCCCCTCTCCGGAGGCGGTGAGGTTCCAGAAGGAACGTGGCGTAAAGTTTTCGATCGCTTCCTCCCGACGGACGATAAGGGCCAGCACCGGAGTCTGCACCCGTCCGATGGAAAGGGGCTTGCCCCCCTTGGCAAAGGTCGCCGTGTAGGCGCGGGTGGCGTTAAAGCCGACGATCCAGTCGGAACGCTCCCTGGCAAGGTAGGCGGCATAGAGCCCGTCGAAGGCCTCGCCCGGTTTGAGGCGGGAGAGCTCTTCCACAATGACCTGTTTACTCAAAACATCGGAGGTCCAGAACCGGTAGACGGGCTTGGGGCCGATCTGGGCAAAGGCCATCTCGTAGAGGTCCCGCTGGATCCCCTCCCCTTCGCGCCCGGCGTCGCCGGCGTTGATGAGTGCGGTGACATCGGGGCGTTTGATGAGGGAGAGAATAAGGCGCCCCTGCTCCTCCTTTTCGCTCATAAGCAGTTTTTCAAACTGCTCCGGAACCAGCAGCCTTGCCTCCCAGCGCTGCCAGCGCTCGTCGTATTCGCCTGGGTCTTTAAGCCGGGTCATGTGCCCGAAACAGTGGGCGATCAGGTAGGTGTCGTTTTCGTAAAAGCCGCTCTTCTCCCCCTGGCTGACCCAGCGGGCTCCCAGC
>QKHD01000020.1 GCA_003250175.1 Helicobacteraceae bacterium | reverse complement strand
TTGGCCCAAGACTCGAGAACCCCTTTGGCATGGCTGTTGGATTTGGACATTTCGGCCACATCGTTGAAGGAATCATAAACCAGCAGGGTGTTTTTGAGCTGTTCGGCTGCCAGTTCCGCTACTTCGGCTACCTTAAGGGCCTCAACCAATGGCTGCACGTTATAACCGCCCAGCATTTTGCCCAGGGCTTCAACCGCTTCGCTTTTGGTGACGGCACAGGAGAGTTTCCCCTGAACGACGTCGTTCAAAAACGCAGCTTTCACATAAGAAGCATCATCTACGCCCGGTGGGACACGGTTAAATAATAGATCTTTCAATGTATCTGTTTGGGAGTTGCCCGCTTTGATCAACTCGATGACTTCCGCAGCCTGCTCAGCTGTAAGGGGAAGAGGAGGAACGTTCAGTTCGGCACGCTCCTTGACGTGTTGTTCATATTTTTCTAAAAAACCCATTGATCTCTCCAAGTTCAAGATTATATATGAAAGCAGTGTAACGAAAAATAGAACACAAGAGTAACATTTTGTATCAAAAATATACAAATGAACGGCATTAAGTAACAAAATGAAACAATTCTTGAAGCAAAAATATCGAAGAATGCAGCCAACTAGAGTCGATCTTGTTTTATTTGTTACAAAATGTAGCTATTTGCCTCAGGTCTTAAACTGGTTAAGCGTGGAATCCAGACTTTTTGAAGCGGCGTGGATCGCTTTGGAAGAGGATGTTACATTTTGAATGGTTTTGACGTTTTCGGCAGAGAGGGTATTGACCTCACCGATCTGATCGATAATACGCTTCACGTTATTACCAAACTCGATGGAGTCCTGCACCGAGGCATTGGCCGCCTGGCGGGCGGAATTCATCATATTGGCTGTTTCTTCTAAGGTGCTTCCGACATCTTCCGAAATCTTCACCAGCTCCGAGGCACTTTCCGAGCGCTTGGCCATTTCGGCACTGATACGGTTGACGGAGTCGACGGAGGTGTTGATGCTCAGGGCAATGTCGTTCAGGCTGCTCTGGGTCTTCTCCGCCAGTTTGCGCACTTCATCGGCGACGACGGCAAAGCCCCGTCCATGTTGACCGGCGCGGGCTGCTTCGATGGCGGCGTTGAGGGCGAGCAGGTTGGTCTGATCGGCAATATCGGAGATGGCGGTGAGAATGTTGGTGGTCTCCTTGGTCTCCTGGCTTACCTGGAAGAGCTGGCGCGCCATCTCCTCTTCATCTTCGGCTCCGGAGCGGATATCTTTGGAGAGTTGGTCGATCTTCTCCATGACACGGAAAAGGTTGGTACCGACACTCTCAATATCCTGCTGGGTTTTTTTGGCGATGTCGATGGAGTCTTCCAGCTTTTTGCGAGCTTCCTGGCCGATGCCGCTGGCCTGGGCGACCAGACCCTGTTGGCGATCGATCTGGCCGGTGATGGTCTGGGAGGCACTGAGCATCTCATCGGCCATCCGGATACTGTCGCGGCTGGCATTTTTTGACTCGTTCAGGGTAGCTTGAATGCTGCCAAGCAAGGAGTTGAAAATCTGGATCGTCTGGCCGATCTCGTCGTCGTATTCACCGTGAACGTCCTTGGTGAAGTCCTTCTCTTGTTCGACATTGCGGAACTTGGCCCGCAGAGCGGAAAGGGTGGTAATAATATAACGGAAGAGGACGATCATCGGCACGAAACCCAGCACCATAATCAGCGCAATGCTGGCAAAAACGATGTACTGAAGAATAATGATCTCCGCGTCCAGCTCCTTAATGGCCGTATCGAAGGCGTGGTCTTTGTTTTTGGTGACGATGGGAAAAAACTCTCGGGACTGATTGGCCAGCGGGGTGCCCTCGGCCTTGTATTTGCGGTAGGCATTTTCACGAACCTGAGTATCGTGGCTACTGCCTTCCAGATCGTGGATGATTTTCTGAGCAAAGAGCAC
>QKHD01000236.1 GCA_003250175.1 Helicobacteraceae bacterium | reverse complement strand
GCTGATGGCGGCGTTGACGGTCCAGCCGTTAAGGCTGCCGTAGCCCCCGCCCACGGTGAGGCTGGCGGTGTGGGTCTCTTCGACCTTGACGATCAGGTTCATCTTGTCTTCGCTGACCCGTTTCTCCTCGACCTTGACATCTTTAAAGAAGCCCAGACGACCGAGTGCATTGCGGGACTCACGCATATCGATGGTGCTATAGAGATCGCCCGGGGCGAGGAAGACTTCGCGGCGGATGACGCGGTCCAGGGTTCGGGAGTTTCCGGAGATGATGACGTCGTTGATGTAGACCTTTTTACCCGGTCTTACCGCATAAGTGATGTCGGCGATCCCTTTCTCCTTGTCCTTGCGGATGTCGGGGAAGACCTTGGCAAAGGCGTAACCCTGGTCGCCGACCACGTCCTGAACGGCCTGCAGGTCTTTACGCATGCGTTCGATATCAAAGACTTTGCCGGTTTTGAGCTTGAACTCTTCCGCCACATTGCCAAAGGAGACATTGCCCTCAATCAGCTGGATGTCAATGGTGCCGACCCGGTACTCCGTGCCCTCTTCGATGGCGTAGTAGATGTCCGCGGCGTAGCGGTCAAAATCGACGCTAAGAAGCGGATCGCTGATCTCCGCATCGAGGTAGCCGTTTTTCATGTAGTAGTTTTTCAGGCGGTGGTAGTCGAATTCCAGCTGGTCCAGCTTGAGCTTGCCGTCGTTTCGGCCGATAAACCAGCCCGCAAACTCCTCTTCTTTGTTGGCGATGTCCGTCTCCAGGTCACCCTGATCAAACTCTTTCGCTCCGTCGAAGCGCTGGGAGACGATGGTAATGTTGTGGCCCTTGCTCACTTCAAAGACGATCTTGACCTTGTCCTCTTCGCGGGTAACTTCCGTTTCCACAACCGTATCGAAGTAGCCTTCACCGCGCATGGACTGGATAATCCGCTCCTTGGCGCGTTCAAGCTTGTCTTCGTGGAACATATCCCCTTTTTTCATCATAACGAGGGGCATCAGCTTCTCTTCTTTTTCCGTTTCGCTGCTGCCCTTGAAGTCCACGGAGGCGATCACCGGTTTTTCCTTGAAGTGGAAAACGAGGCTCTCACCCGTCTCCATGACCCAGATGTCTTCAAAATATCCCTGTCGGTAGAGGGTTTTGACCGCTTCGTCGATCTCCGCTTCGGTTACAGGTTTTTCGGGGGAGAGACCGGTCAGTTCCAGGGCGCTGAGTTCGGAGAGGTGAACCAGGCCGTCAAAGGTGATTGCGGAGTAGTTTTTGCCATAGGCGAAACTCAGCATAAAAAAGAGGATCAGAGTGATTTTGTGCATTCGTTACCTGAAAATTGTTTTTGTTAAAGTCCGATATAATAGCCCATTTACGGTTTAACCGCTATTAATGATGTGAGACGAAGGAAATCGGCATGGTAATTGGGATCGTGGGACTTGGACTGATGGGGGGATCGCTGGCGCTGGCGCTGCGGAAAAACGCCTCCCAAAAACCCATGATCTTAGGAAGCGACAAAAATCCGGAGCACGTGAAAAAGGCGCTGGACCTGGGCATCATCGATGCCAGTGCCGATCTGGAGGAGATGAAGCGCAGCGCCGAGATCATCATTCTGGCCGCACCCGTTGGCGCCATCAAATACCTGCTCTCCCAAATGGAAGATATTCCCGAAAACTGCACGGTGATCGACCTGGGTAGTACCAAGGCCTCCATCATCGAAGCGACTCCGGCAGGCATCCGCAAAAACCTCGTCGCCGCCCACCCCATGGCGGGGACGGAATACAGCGGTCCGGAGGCCGCCTTTGCCACACTGTTTGACAATAAGATTGTGGTTTTGTGCGATCTGAAAGATTCCGGAGAGTGGCAGCAGAAACAGGCCAGGGAGCTGTTTGAAACGATTGGCATGAAGATCGTCACCATGGAAGCCAAGGCCCACG
>QKHD01000140.1 GCA_003250175.1 Helicobacteraceae bacterium | reverse complement strand
AGGATGCGATCCGCCATGACCTTAACCAGGGAGGGTGCGACCCAGATGTGGGGGTCGGGGGTGCCGGCTTCGTCGTCGTGATCGTGGTGGTCATGCCCATCATGATCGTCGTCGTGGTGATCGTGGCGGGCCATCATGGGGCGCTCGATCCCCTCATAGAGACGGATGATTTTCATGGTGCGGTTCTGGCTGCCAAAGCGGGGCAGCCAGGCGTTTTCAAAGGGAACGCCCACCGCAAAATAGAGGGATGCGCGGGAAAGCTCGCGCATCTGGGAAGGCTTGGGTTCGTAGGTGGCGGGGGAGCTGCCGGGCAATACCATGACGCTAATGTCCACGGTGTCGGCGGCAATCGCCTCGACAAAGGTCTTAAGCGGCACGATGCTCACGCTGACCATCGGTTTCTCCGCAGCAGTAAGGGCCATGGAAAGGGAAAGAAGTGCTAAAACGAGTCGGAGTTTCATGAAACATTACATCCTTATGAGTTCAAGGGGGTCGATGAGCGCGCCGTTGTACTCCACCTGAAAGCGGAACTCCTCGCCGGCGCGGCCCACGGCGTCACCCTTGCGGATACGGTGGCCCTTTTTGATGTTGGGCGAAATCTGTTCGAGTTTTTTGTAGACGGTCTGCAGCTTGCCCGGGTGCTCCACAACGACGGTGTTGCCGGTGATGGCGTTGTAGTCGGCCATGGAGATTTTCCCGTCGAGAATGTTGCGCACGATGGCGTTGTTCTGCTTGGGGCGCATGGTGATCGAGTCGCTGTAAAAATCAAAGTTATAGACCGGGTCGTGGTACTTGCCGAAAGGAATGGTGATGGTAAAGTCCTTGAGCGGCGGGTCGACCTTGCCCCGTTTGTAGTGGGTCGTCTTGGGTTCGAAATAGGAGGAGCCGATCAGCTTGACCTCCAGGTCGTTTTTGGGGGCGATGCTGCTCTTGCGCTGCGCGTCGGCTTCGGCCTGTTTGCGTGCCGCCTCTTCCGCTGCTTTACGGCGCTGCTCTTCGGCTAGGATCTCCTCTTTGGTTTTGCTCAGCGAACTTAGGAGGCGGCGGCTCTCTTCCTGTTCTTGCAAAAAGACGGTGATCCGTTTTTTATAAAGCGTCTTTTCACGGTTGAGGCGTTCGAGGTCCGCCTTTTGCTGGGCCTGAAGCTCCTGAATGCGGTTTTTGCTGTCGCGGAGAATCTGGATCTCTCCGGAGATGGTCTTGATCTCCTCTTCGATCGCCTCGACCTTCATGACGTAGTTGTAAAAGCTCTCCTTGAGGGCGTCGGACTCTTTGATCACGATGGTGCGAAGGGTGGAGAGGGCCTCTTTTTGCAAAATGTCGTATTCCGAGGCGACTTCGCCCTGTTCGCCCAGAATCTCGCTAAAGGCGAGGTCGTTGATGATCGCCTTGATGAGCTTTTGTTCCAGTTCGTTGCGTTGATCCAGGGTTTCTCGGCGGGCTTTGAGGAGGGATTCTTTCTGGCGTTCTTTCTGGCTGACCAGCGCCTTATCTTTTTCGATGGAGCGGGAGAGGTTGGCCAGTTTGCCTTCCAGCTTTTTAAGGTTTTCCTGCTGGACGACGATGCTTTTGCCCAGCTCGTCCATGGTCATGTTGACGTTTTGCAGGGCGTTCTTTCTGGCTTCGATCTCCTGTTGCGCCTGGGAGATCTGGCGGTCGATCTTTTCCGTGGTCGCTGCCAAAAGCATCAGGGCACTCCCCAAAAGCAGAAGAACGAGGCGTCGCATCACTCCTCCTGGTCCGCTTTGATGATGACGTAAAGGACGCTGGCGATGGAGATGCCCAGGGCCACGCCAAAGAGCAGCATGGCATCTTCCCGCACGCTAAAGCGGATCGAATCAAGCCCGATGGCGGCCAGGTAGGTGCCCACGTGGCTGTCGGTGCTTAAAAAGAGGAAGAGTCCGGAGACGATCAGGGTGCTCA
>QKHD01000376.1 GCA_003250175.1 Helicobacteraceae bacterium | reverse complement strand
TCCCTGGCCCGTGGCGCCAACGATGCGGCGGAAAGCGGCAACATCAAGGTGCAGGAACTGATGAACTCCATGACCAACATCACCGAAGCCAGCGAACGCATCGCCAAGATCATCAAAACCATCGATGAAATCGCCTTCCAAACCAACCTGCTGGCCCTTAACGCCGCGGTTGAAGCGGCCCGCGCCGGTGAACACGGTCTGGGCTTTGCCGTTGTTGCGGACGAGGTCAAGAACCTAGCCCAGCGTTCCGCCGATGCGGCCAAAGAGACTGCAACCATTATCCAGCAGGCGATCGAGCAGATCAAGCACGGAAACCAGATCGCCCAGGATACCAACGAGTCCTTCAGCGATATTCTGGACAAGGCAAGCAAAACATCCAACATCATCAACGAGATCGCCGTCTCCATCCGCGAACAGGCGGAGGGCATGAGCCAGATTGCCCAGGCCATGAGCAACGTCGACGAGATCACCCAGCAAAATGCCGCGGTATCCGAAGAGGCCGCAGCCGCAGCCGAAGAGATGAACGCCCAGACCGTCGCCATGATGGAAAGCGTCGAAGAGGTCGCCCGCATGGTCGGTATCGCCTCCCGACAGCAGCACGGTCGTGCCACGGCCATGCTGGAACACAAAACCCGCTAACACAACCAACTGGGGGCTTCGCCCCCACCCTCTTTACGCCAGCAACCCGCTTAAATCCGTTTCCAGAATCTCTCCGGAGATATCACCAAAAACCGTATCCCCCAGACCCGTACTCTGCCACTCCAATACCCGGTGAAAGACGCGACGCATACTGGTCAGCCCTTCGATGTCCGTATTGGCGACAGCCAGGGGCTTGTTGTTGTTCAGCTCCGGATCGACCGTGTTTTCCGAAGCGGGGAACATCGCCCCGTAGATACCACCCGTCACATCCTTGCCGATCACGATGACACTGTTGCCGCGGCCGTGATCGGTGCCGTTGCTGCCATTGGCCCGCAGCTGTCGGCCAAACTCTCCGGCGATGACAAAGACCATACCGTCCGTTGACCGTCCGTTGATCCGGAGGCGGCCAGTTCGGTCTGGGTGTACCAGCTGTCCAGGGTTTTTCCGCTTCCGAACAGGTAGGCCAGTTTGGGCCCGACAAACTCCTGCTGCCACTTGTGGCTGTCCCAGCCTGGGTACTCCAGGGAGGCAAACCGCATTTGCAATACATTACGGCACGCCATGGCGTCATAGAGTCCGGAGATTTGGCGGGCAAAGTAGTCGCTGTCCGTATTTTTGGACATGTCGCTGCCGATGTAGTCCAGATTGCCTCCGGTGTGGTAATCCAAAATTGCCGGAGAGGTAACATCGGCCAGCACACTGTTCACCTGGGCCCCAAAGCTCCGGATTGACTGCTCATGGTCAAAAAAGCGCCGATAGGGCGACGTGGCGGCAACCGAAGCGTTTTTAGCCGCGTAGTAGCTCTCCAAGGCGCGCCCCATGATACGGGACTGATCCCACATATAGCTCTCGTCATTTGCCGCCATCAATGCGGCGGTTTCGTGATCGTACAGTGAAGTGTTGCGGGTATCCGGAGCAGAGATAACGCAACTGTTTTCGTGGTTTTTCGGGTCGGTCGGATGGGGGCCGTTGCAGATCATCCGGACGTTGCGCGAAAGGCTGATCGCCTTCTCCCCCAGGGCGGAAGCCGCACGCCCCACCCAGCCGCTCACCCCGGCGTCGTGGGGGCCGGTGGTCATGTCACCGCTTTCGAGCATCATCATGGAGTGGTGATGGTCGCGGTTGGTCGAACCGACGACGTTGCTGATGATGGCGACGTTGCCCAGCGTGATCTGGGCTTTTAACCATGTGCAATCAAAATTGACGGCATCCTGCGCATAGTTCAAAATCCCGAAGGTCTCTCCGGAGAGGGTCACGTCTTCGTAGTTGGCACCGTAGATGGCCGTTGCCCTTTCCAGGTCGGTTGTCAGATTGTCGTATCCGGCGATGCTGTCCGTATCGTAGAGGTCGCGGCGCGCCTCCCAAAAGGCCTCGGCATAGCTGCCGCTCCATCCCGTTGCCTCCGGTTTGGGCACAAAGAGAAACCGAAAATCGGGGCCGCCGTCCAGCAAAATCGTGGAGACCATCTTGGGATAGGTGTTGGTCCCGGGGAAGGCGGCGCTCAGACGCTCCGGAGCGCCCAGTACCAAGGCCGCGGCGCAGACGCCGCTCAGTTTAAGAAAATCCCGTCGTTGCATTATCGCCCCTCCTCCACAAAATAGTACGGCAAGGCCGTGATAAAGGCGGCCGCCAGCCCGATGTAACGGTTGGCCGAGTGCCGCTCGTCATCGTTGCTGCTGTCCAGCTTCATCCGGGTGGCCGCCGCCGTGTTCAGGGCAATGGCGTAGGTGCTCTCCAGCTCCGCTTCGGTAAACACCCGGGTGGGGTTGGCGCTGTCCAGCAAAAGCCCCAGGTCCTTGCCGTTGAGCAGCGCAATGATGTGGGCCTTTTCCAGGGGGCCGTAATGCTTGCCGCCGTCACTGATAAAACGGTCCCAAAGCCACGCCGCCACCGCTTCGACTACGTACTCCCCCGCTTCGTCGGTGGGAACCACATGGCGCCAGTCTTTTTCCCAACCCAGATCGCTCGCCTCATATTGGATCAGGTTCCAGATACGCTCACTGCTGTTGTTGTAGGCCTTTTTAAAGATCTCCGGATTATCCGCCGCTTCGAGACTGCGCTGGTGGCCAAAGACATCGTGCAGCGGGCGGAAGGGCATCACCCCTTCCAGATAGAGGGTGTACGACGGGGAGTGGATGCGCTTGCGCACCTCGTCGTTGGTCAGAATCATCCGGTTGGCCGTGAGCATGATGCGCTCCAGCGAAGTGCGGTACTTGATACGGCTCTCGCTGTGAAAGTCCGTCGAAACCGCATAGGCCCAGAGGAAACCGAGGAGGTTTTTGGGGTTCATGGAGGCCCAGCTTGATTGCACCCGTGCCAGTTTATCGCCCGTCAGGTTGTCATCGGCAAAGTGGCTGATGATCAGCAGCGGAAGGTTGTATGCGCTCTCGTTGTGGTCAATCGCCACTTCGGCGATGGCTTCGAGCTTCTCCTTGGCGGTGGTTCCGGAAATGCTGGTGTTGAGGATATCCAACGCTCCGGCAATATGGTATTCCGTCTCAAAATCAACGTAGGCATCGGGCCCGTTGATGCCGTCACTGCCGGGGGTGTCCGTATCGTGCCACTCCGCCCGCATGTCGGTCAGGGCACGTGCCGTGTTGGGGATGGCGGTCAGCTCGTGGTAATCGTGGTCGTATTCGCCCAGAATGCCGAAAAAGAGCTGATGGTACTCGCGGCCAAAATCCTCGTTGCCATAAAAAACACCGCTGTAGATGCGGTTGTAGTTGTGCCCGTACTGGTAGGCGACGGCAGCGTTTTTGGCGCCCTGGGCCATGACGTTGTGGTAGCTGCTGTTGTCATCCAGGGTGTTCATCACCGTATCGTAGTGGGTGAGCAGCGGGCGCGGGTAGATGCCGGCGTTTTGGTTGACACTCATGTGGTAGTTGGTCTCCCACAGCCCCAGCCTGGCCCGGGCGGGATTGCCACCATGCAGCAGCACGCCGGCATACCAGAGCTCGCTGGGGGCACTCCAGCCGCCGATGGTGTTGTACATGGCCCGGTTGGGTTCGGCCATGGGGTTGGCGGCGCTACTGCCGTTCCAGAAATTGCCCAAGGCTTCCAGGCTGCCCATATAGGCTGCTTCGGGAAAATTCGCTTCGGCGGGGGAGAGGTAGGGGTTGCGGGCATCGGCGGTGAGCATCTGGCGGATCGCCACCTCCGGAGGCATGCGGCTCCAGGCTTCGATCTGCGCGTCGCCGGCATGGCCGCCGAAGGCGAAGGTATTGAGCACCTTGCGCACGGCGGTCTCGGTCCAGTTTTCATCGTCGACGGTGATAAAGTCCAGGGGGTCAAACTCGCTAAACGACGCGGCGGCAACGTTTAGGGTAAAGACGGCAAAGGCCGCGTCGTTTTTGGTAAAGGCGATCACCGTCACCTCTGCGCTTCCTGTTCCGGAGCCGGTCCCGGTGGAGTTAAGGCGCAACACGCCCGAGGTATCGACGCTGACCTCGACCAGGGTGTCGTTGTCGCTTTCGGCAAAGTAATACAGAGGCTCCGGAGCCGTGGCGTCAAGCGTGATCTCAATGGGGGAAAAATACTCGCTCACTTGAATGTCACTGAGCGCGGCGAGGGTAACGCCCGGCGTAGTGGTGCTCTTTTTACTCGATTTGTCCGAACAGCCGTTTAAAAATACCAGACCCAGCAACAGGGCCAAAAGGGTGATGTGGCGGTGCAGCATCCGCTCCTCCCGAAATGGTGACTTTGTGTTCACCATCTTGGCATAGTGTGGCTTTAGTCTGCTACCGGATGATTGGCGTAATACTCCACGAAAAGATCGCATTGATGGGGGTCGTCGTGCTGTTGCAGCAGGCGCAGGTAGCGCCCGAAATCCCGTAAGCGCTCCAGGTGGGAGTGTTCGAGAAAATCAAAGAGCATCTTCACCTCTTCATGCTCCGCATAACGCCCAAGATCGCTTTTTTTGGTAAACTTGAGAGTTTTCATGAGGTCGGAGAGATGCTTGCGATCCTGGGCAGGGATCGATTTGAGGGGGTCGTTTTCCACGGAAAAAGTCCTTCGTTTTGTGATATGGTATCAAAATATCCGTTTGAGCCGCATCATTAAAGGAATAAACGTCATTCTTTATTTTATCTTATACTAATAGATCGCCGCCTACAATATCTAACCCAAGGAGAAACGTATGATATTGGACCCCTCCGGACCTGGCTGCCCCTCCGGAATCACAACAACCCTGACGAATGAAGAGATTCGTTCGCTCTATGACGACGTGGTCAATCCCTTCTATGAGAAAATTCACGCCGACAACGAACTGCGCCACTATATCGATAGCGGCGTGCTTCCCGGACTCAAAATCAAGCAGACTACCTTTATTCTCCGCTTTCTAACCAGCGAACTCTCCACTCTTCAGGCCATGATGGTTCGTGTGGGTGAAGCCCACAACCGAATCAAACTCGATATGAGTCTCTTTGCTCCCTACTTCTTTGTCTGGAGTGAACTGCTCATAACCTGGCTGGTCCGTGCCGGAAAGTGCAGTGAGGCGGATTTATGCCTCTGGCGGGCAAAGATTTTCGCCCTGATGGCCCATCTGAGCATTCACCACGAAGGGATGCGTCGCGGTCTCTCGGCTATCAACAATACGGCCAACCCCATGCCCTCTTCCACCAAGGAGACCAACGACTCACTGAGTAATATGGTTCGCCATATTCACGAAGAGCAGGTACGTAACAAGACCTCCGCCGCCGATTTCCTGGCCCGCTTCGATTTTGACCGGGGCATGATTGACGAGCTGAAGGAGCTTGAGGGAGAGGTACACGATCTGATGGAAGAGGAGGGAATCTCCTCCGGAAGCCGCGAGCAGGTGTGCCGTCTGTTTGCCTCCTACGCCCACCTGCTGGATAACACCTACGAATTCAAGGAGCTGGGCTTTGCCCTTCAAAGCCTTGCCGACCTTATGGCCCAGACGGACGAGGCCTTTTTTCAAGGGGCGTCGGTTCAGAAGACTGGCCTTTTTGTCAACGGTATTTTGGAAGATATCGGCAACTGGCGTGAGGCGGTCTTTATCCGTCAGGACGCCATCGATGTCCACTATCTCGATGCTTCGCTCTTTAGCAGCATCGCCCAGCTGCAGCTCATTCTCAGTCCCGGCGACGCCCCCGTTGCCCAGGATGACGGGGACGAGCTGGAGCTCTTTTAAAAGCTGCTGCCATGACCATCAGTGACGCCCGCATCACCACCCTGCTCGATACCATGAACACCATCGTGTTCACCATCGCCGAAAGCGGTATTGTCACCTACGCCAACCCCTACGCCTGCCGTCTGCTGCAAAAACCGGTGGAGGAGGTCGTGGGGGCGCATCTCTTGGATGCCTTTCTCCACCCCAAAGATCACGCGGCGGCGGCAGAACGCTTCAGACAGCTTTTCTCCGAAACAACGCGAGAGTTTAGCGATGCCATTAGTACCCTCCGGAGCGCTGACGGAACCCTCTACCACATCAAATGGAACCATACCCTGCTGCACGGTGACATCAAGGAGATCTTGCTCACCGGAAGCGACATCACCCAGTTTTACAAGAGCAAACAGCAGTACCAGAACTTGGTCGAAGAGATCAGCGACTGGGTCTGGGAAGTGACCGCCGAGGGGGTGTTGAGCTATGTCAGTCCCCGCAGCAAGGAGCTTTTGGGCTATACCCCTGAGGAGATGCTTGGTGTCTCCCCTCTGGAGCTGATGCATCCCCAGGAAGCGGAGCGCGTGCACCTGATTTTTGAGGAGTTCAAGGCAAACAAGGCACCCATTAACAAGATGCGCCATACCCTGATTCACAAAGAGGGACGGGAGGTGATTGTCGAGACCAATGGTCGGCCTGTTTTCAATGATGCGGGCGAACTCACCGGATACCGCGGTATCAACCGGGACATCACCGATACCGTCCGTTACGAACAGCAGCTCCAGCTCTCCCAGGAGCGATTCAGCGAGTTCGTCAGCCACACCAGTGACCTCATCACCCAGGTCGACCACGAAGGGCACATCACCTATGTCAACCATATGGCCAAGGTAATCTTTGGGCTGGAACCGGATGACTGTATCGGCCTCTCCGCCTTTGATTTTATCCATCCGGATGACAAGGAGACAACCCAGCAGGACTTTGCCCGCTGGATCGCAGAAAAACGAACCGATATCGAATTTGAAAACCGTCAAGTAAGCCGCGACAACAAGATTCACTACATGCTCTGGTCGATTCACCTGCACTATGACGACGACGGCCTGCCGGACCACTTCAACAGCATTGCCCACGACATTACCAAACGGATCGAAGACGAACAGAAAATCCGCCGCTTTAACGAAGACCTGGAGCAGCGGGTCATCAACCGGACCCTGGAGCTCAAACGCGCCAAGGAGAGCCTGGAAAAGGCCCAGCGCATCGGAAAAATCGGCAGCTGGCACCGGGATTTTTCCACAAAGGAAATCTTCTGGTCTGACGAAGCCTTTCATATTTTTGAACTGACCCCGCCCAAAAATCATCTGATCAACATCGATGAATTTTTATCACGGATCCACCCCGATGACATCAACCGTATCCGGATGGAGATCGGAGACAAGATCCACGCCGGAGCCTCCGGATATGAGCTGGATTACCGGATTCTGCTTCCGGACGGGCGAGTCAAATATCTACACGAAGATGCCATTATTACTAGTGTGGATAGTCAGATCTTAAGCCTTGAAGGAATCGTTCAGGATGTCACCGAAGCCCATAAAACCCGGGAACAACTCGAACGCTACAACGAGATCATGGACGAATACGTCATCGCTTCCCAAACCGATGCCAGGGGGATCATCACCCACGTCAGCAGCGCCTTTGCGGAGATCTCCGGATACACCAAGGAGGAGATGGTGGGCAAAAGCCACAACATCGTCCGCGCTCCCGATATCCCGGAGAGCTTTTTCAAGGAGATGTGGGAGACCATCCGCTCCGGAAAAATCTGGCAGGGTGAATTTAAAAACCGAAAGAAAAACGGGGAGTTTTACTGGGTTGACGCCACCATCTCACCCCTCACCAGCGACCAGGGAAAAATCATCGGCTATACGGCTATCCGTCAGGATATTACCGACAAAAAACGGATCGAGCGACTCTCCATTACGGATGAACTCACGGGGCTCTATAACCGACGCCGTTTTAACCAGCTCTTTTACAACGAACTACAGCGGGCCAAGCGGGCCAAACAGATTTTCTGCCTCTTTCTGATGGATGTAGACCACTTCAAACGCTACAACGACACCTACGGCCATCAGGCCGGCGATGATGTCCTCCATCGCATCGGCCATATTCTCAGAAACGGATTCCACCGCAGCGGCGACATGCAGTTCCGTCTGGGGGGCGAGGAGTTCGGAGGAATATTTACCGCCCAGGACCCGGGTAAGATTCTCGCTTTTATGGAGACGATCCGGGGTGCCGTCGAGGGAGAGAAGATCGAGCATAAAAACAACGACGCCAGCCGTTATGTGACCGCATCCTTCGGGCTGATCTATATGGACTTCAACCAGAACAATACCTGGTCCATGGATACGGATACCATCTACCGACGTGCCGACACCCTGCTCTACCGAGCCAAGGAAGCGGGCCGCAACCGCATTGCCATCGAAGCCTTTTAGAGGACCTCTCTCCGGTAGGCATAGGGGCGCGGCTCGTCAAAATAGAAGCCCTGGAACTCATCGATCCCCAACTTTTTGGCCGCTTCGAAGACCCCTTCGGAGTGGATAAACTCGCCCGTTGTCACCAGCCCCAGTGATTTGCCGAAATCCACCACCGCCTTGGCTGTTGTGAGGGCAGTTTCATCCTTGTCAATCGCTTTAATCAGGCTGCCGTCGATTTTGAGATTATCCGGACGGAGTTTAATAATATAGGCAAAGTTGGAGT
>QKHD01000104.1 GCA_003250175.1 Helicobacteraceae bacterium | reverse complement strand
GGCCCAGATAAAGATCGCGGCAACCCCCACAAACTGAACCCAAAGCTGACCCATGTGGCTGCCCGCACCCAGGTTGGCCACCGGAGCGAAAAGTGCCAATGCCAGGGTTCCCCAGGCACCGGCGGCACCGTGGACGGGAACTGCACCGACGGGGTCGTCGATGCGCAGCACATGCAGTAAAAACCACTCGGCCAGGTTGACCACCACACCGGCACCGGCACCAATAGCCATGGCACCGACCGGATCGACCACCGCGCAGCCTGCGGTAATGGCGACCAGACCGGCCAGGGCGCCGTTTAGCAGTTTGGAAACTTCGGCAACCTTGCTTTTAAAGACGGAGATGGCAAAGCTTACGACCCCGCCCATGGCAGCGGCGATGGAGGTGTTGACGACGACCTTGGCAATACTGTCATCGCCAGTGAGGGTGCTGCCGCCGTTAAAACCGAACCAGCCGAACCAGAGGATAAAGACCCCGATGGTGGCCATTTGCAGACTTGATTCGTGAATCTTGACCGGACGGCCGTTTTTATCAAATCGACCGATACGAGGCCCCAAGAGCAAGGCACCCATCAGACCGACCCATGCCCCCACGGAGTGAACGACGGTGGAACCGGCGAAGTCGATGAAGCCCATCTGCGCCAGCCAGCCGTCGCCGTTCCAGACCCAGTGTCCGGAGATCGGGTAGACCAGGGCGCTGACCATGATGGAGATAAAGATATATCCGGAGAAGGTCATCCGTTCGGCGACGGCTCCGGAGACGATGGTGGCCGCCGTACCCGCAAAGACGGCCTGGAAGATAAAAAAGGCGTAGTCGTACGGGTCGGTGTGGCCGTTCATCATGAAGGCGTCGGTACCGATGTAGCCGCCGGAGGTTGCGCCAAACATGAGCGCGTAGCCCACGAGGAAAAATGCCAGAATGGCAAAACAGATATCAACAAAGTTTTTCAGGGCGATATTGATGGAGTTTTTGGCTCGCACCATTCCCGCTTCAAATGCGGTAAATCCACCCTGCATGATAAAAACCAGTGCCGCAGAGACGACAATCCAGACGATGTTGATGTTGTGCTGCAGCTGTTCGATGGCAGTCGTTTCATCTGCCAAAAGCGGTGCTGTCAGAAGCAGCACCAAAAGAGCGAGTCTTTCTCCCATGTATGTCCTATATGTATGCAACGTAATTGATTAAATAATCATCAAAAAAAGATACTATAAGTAGTCAACTTAAAAAATAGACTCGAAAGAAGGGGTAAAGGAAACGAAGCGGGAACTTATTTGAGGTAGAGGCAGTCGTGTTTGAGGGCATCCATGAAGGCGATCACCTGCTCTTTGTTGACTCCTTCGCTCTGCATCTGGGGAAGGTAGACGCTAAAGGGGAACGGGTCATTCTCCTTGGTGACCATTCGGCCGATCATCAATCGGGCGGCCAGTTTGGAAGAGAGGCCGAAGGCCTCGCATTTGGGGCGGTGCTCACACTCGTGGCAGAGAGTAGGTTGCATCAGTTACCTTCGCGATTCAGGCGGTAACCGATGTTGGGCAGATTTTCGATCAGGTCGGCGTGGGTTTTTTGGCGCAGATTCTTAATCAGGGTGCGCAGGGAGTTGATGGACATAAACTTATCACCCCAGAGCTGATCGATCTGGCTGTAGGTGGTCACCCGGTCATCCTGCTCCAAAAAGAGCTCCAGCAGGCCGCTTTCCATCTTGGTGAGCTTGATTTTTTCCGCCGCATTTAAGACTTCTTTGCGACCGGGCAGGTAAAAAATCCCCTTTCCCAGGGGGATTTTGCGGTCGATACAGTTGGCCGCTTCCAGTTCAAAATACTCAATCAGTTTTTGTGGAGAAAGGGGCTTTAGGAAATATTTGACCGGCTGAAGATCAATGGCTTGCAACAGGTAGTCCGTGGGGGTGTAGGCCGTAAGAAAGACGATCTTTTTTTGGGTATCCATATT
>QKHD01000396.1 GCA_003250175.1 Helicobacteraceae bacterium | reverse complement strand
TGCACCAAAGGGGAGGAAAAAGCGCCGGGAGAGGGCCAGCCCCGCCGCAAAGGAACCCAGAATCTCCGGAGCGCCAAAGGCGTGGGAGAGGTAGGCAAAAAAGAGAATGAGGCTGATGACGATGGAAGGGATCAGCCCCGGCACCCGCTCGCGGCCATGGAATTTGCGCAGCAGGGTGGAGAAGAGTTTGGCCGCCACGGGGGCCAGGAGCAAAAAGGTGATGACCATGCCGGCGACGGAGAGGGTGTTGGTGTAGGACAACTCTTTTTTCAGCGCGTAGTCATAGATAAAGACCAGCAGGATGATCCCGATCACATCGTCGATGATCGCCGCCCCGATGACGATCTGGGCGATATTGGTCTGCTGGCGGTCGATGTCTTTAAGCACCCGCAGGGTGATGCCGATGCTCGTGGCCGTCAGGGTGCCGCCGATAAACAGGGCGACGGCGGTGGAGAGGTCAAAGAGGTAGATGGCGGCGAAAAAGCCCCCCGCAAAGGGAAAAATCACCCCGAAAATCGCCACCACCAGAGACTGGCGGCCGACGTTGGTGAGGCGTTTGAGATCGGTTTCCATCCCAACCTCAAAGAGCAGCAGGATGATCCCGATCTCCGCCAGAAGCTTGAGCACGTCGTTGGGCTGGATGAGGTCAAAGGCGGAGGCCCCCAGCAGAATACCCGCCGTCAGCTCTCCCAGTACGGAGGGAATTCCCAGCCGTGCGAAGACCTCACTTAAAATCCGGGCGCTGATGAGGATCAGAAAGATCATCAGGAAAAACTCGTGAATCGCCACCATACCCTCCGGAAATAAAGATTTATACCAAAGAGTATACAATAAGCCTTAACGACACTGCCAAAAAGATCGAAAAATGGAACTGCTCAAGCCAGAAATCGTGGCCCGGGATTTCGGGATTGACGAAGACCTTCTCTACGGCGCCATCGGGCGCGGTCTGGTCGCCCACACCAAAGAGGGGGAAAGCTACCGCATCCGGCTCAATAAAAAAAGCCGCCTGGTGCTCCAAACCCTTGCCGACTCCGCCCAAAACCGCCAGTTCCGGATCAAAGAGCTCAAGCGCCGCATCAAACTCCAAGAGCGCATCATCAAGGCCAAAGACGAGACCATCGCCGCCAAGGACAACGAGCTCAACAGCATCAAAGAGGTCTACAACAACCTGCTCCACCTCTACCAGGAGACCAAGGCCCTGGCCGCATCCAAAACCCCCACGCTCGAAAAACCCGCCGCCATTCCGGAGGGGTATGTCCTGCTGCACCCGGGGGTGTTTACCACCCGCATGCAAGAGCTCGGTTTTAGCCTCGACGCCATCAAATCCCACATCGTCGAAGGGGTGGTCGCCGGCGAGATGGACTTTGTCGCCGACGGCCTCGTGGTGGAAGAGGATTTTTTTGTCCGCGTTAAGGGCGCGGGTACGAAGAAGGCCAAGGGCTGATGGCACGCCGCCGTCTCGTGGTGGCCGATATTCACGGCCAGATCGGAATTTTCCGCCATATCGCCGACTACATCCGCAGCTGCACCGCCCGGGATAAGAAGATCGAAATCGGGTTCGTGGGCGACTATGCCGACCGGGGCGAGCCGGGGGAGTGGCAGGGTCGCCACTACGCCGACATCGGGTCGCGCCTGGTCTATGAGGAGCTCTTCCGCCTCAAGGGTTATTTTGAGGAGAAAAAGATCAGCTACTTTTTTCTTCGGGGCAACCACGAGCGCGACCTGGCGGGCTGGTTTGACAATGGCCGCACCACCGCCAAATACACCAAAGACCTGGAAAACACCGCCCAGGGCTTAAGGGCGGAGCCTAGCATCGTTCCGGAGGTGCTGAAGTTTATCGAAGCGACGGCGCTCTATCACGTGGATGAAAAGGAGAAGCTCCTCTTTGTCCACGGCGGGGTGGACCCCAAAAAAGAGAATATTTTAGATTCCGACCCTACCTATTTTCTCTGGGCCAGGGACCACTTTTACGGCTCAACGCGCCGCTACCCCTACCGGGTCATCTTCGGCCACACAAAGATGACCGTGCCCATGGTTAAAGAGGACCGCATCGGCATCGACGGCGGGGCGTATGAAAACGGTTGGCTTAATCTGCTCAGCCTCGACGGCAGCCGGGCGGAAATCTTGTCATTTAACGCGGAAGGGGATATGATAACCCGATACAAGGAGTAGCCATGCGAGCCACACACTATGATCTGGACCCCTTCTTTTCCCGGCGTTTTTCTCCCACGGAGTTTCTCGATAAACCCATTGCCGATGCCGATCTGATGGCCATTCTCGAGGCGGCGGGTACGGCGCCGTCGTGCTTTAACGAACAGCCCTGGCGCTTTGTGCTGGCGGATCACGGGGTGATGGTGTCGCTTCTGGCGGAGGCCAATCAGGCCTGGGCAAGTAAAGCGGCCAGGCTGTTGCTGGTTGCCGCGGACGGCCACTTCGTGCGCAACGGCAAACCCAACGGCTACGCGGCCTTTGACAGCGGAACGGCCTGGGGGTATCTGGGCATGGAAGCATTCAAGCGGGGGATTATGGTGCACGCCATGGCGGGGTTTGATGCCGCGAAGGCGTCGGAGGTGTTGCTTTTGGGTGAGTTAAAGCCCCTGGCCATGGTGGCTCTGGGGTACAGCGAGCAGACCCATACCCAGACCCCCAGAAAGGGTCTGGACGAGATCATCCTTAGACGTTAATCGCCTCCGGAGTCTCCGGAATCGGTGGCGTCCGTGTCGTTTTGGGCCTCTTCTTCCTCAATCTCTTTGGCCTTCGCCTCCATGATGACGGAGACAACGGTAACGGAGACCTTGGGAGCGTTCAGCTCCTTTTTGTAAAACGCCTCTGCTTCCTTGGCGGAGGAGGCGACGATGGTCTTTTCTACTTTGCCTTTGCCTGTGACAAATCCGGTAACGCGGTACACGGCGATCCTTTTGTTTCTTTTCCTAAGCGCCAGCAGTTTTCATTCCAAAAAAAACCAAACTAGGCTATGATTGTTGCATGATGAATGAACGACTCAACGACCTGCACTACGAAGACGTGCGCAACACCGACCACCCCTCGATTTTGACACGGCACGACCGCTACAGCCTCTTTATTCTGCGGCTTCCGCTGGTAGACGGCGAACGGCTCGACGTCGCCTCACGGCGTTTTGTCTTAGTAGACGACGGGGCCTATCGCTACGACGACGGGGCCGATGACCTGATGGAGGTCTCCGGAGGTATCGCAGGCGTCTACACCCTGGCGGATGAGCAGACCGACGGCGTCATGCGCTCCATGGAGCGTTACGTCAAGTGGGTCGGTGAGCTGGAAGAGCGGATTTTCAGCGGGGAGATCAAGGAGTTTATGACGGAGTGGTTCGAGCTGAAAAAGGACATCAACCGGATCGAGCGCCTCATGGTGCCGGCGGTGGATGCCGTGGATGGCCTGATGCGCTACCTGGGCCGTGAAAACCCCCACTATGTCGGCTTTCACGACATCCGCGAGCACCTGGAGCGCACGGCGCGCTTTTGCCAGCTCAATATTAACAAGTTGGATGGTCTCTATGACTTCCACACCTCACTGCTGAATGAAAAAACCAACCGCACCGTCTACATGCTGGCCATTATCTCGGCCATTTTCCTGCCGCTCAATTTTATCGTCAGCTTTTTCGGGATCAATACGGGCGGACTTTTCTGGGCGGACGACGCCAAGGGAACGCTGCGGGTTGTTGCTCTTTTGGGCGTGGTGGCAGGCACCATCGGGCTCTTGCTCTGGGTCTTTAGAAGCCGCGTGTTTAACCGGGAGGAGTCATGAAAACCGTCTGGATCATGGGTGCCGCAGCGACAGGGCTGCTGGCGTCGAGTGGCGTGATGGAGGTACTGGACTACCCGGTGGTGAGTATGGACAAGAGCATTATCACCATTCTGGGGATCATCAAGTTTGTGGCGGTCTTTGCCATCGGTTTTAGTCTGGGCGGGTTTTACAAAGGCCGCATCTCCAAAAGCCACTATTTCCAAAAGATCAATATCTCCTCGCGCACGCTGCTCTCCAACATGGGTTACTACCTGATCATCGCCCTGACGGTGCTGGTCTCCCTGGGGGTTTTGGGGATCGACCTGACGTCGCTGACTATCGTGGCGGGGGCGCTCTCCATCGGGGTCGGGTTTGGTTTGCAGAATATCGTCTCCAACTTTATCAGCGGGATTATCCTCATCTTTGAAAAGAGCATCCGGGTCGGGGACTACATCGAGATCAGCAACGAGTTTCGCGGCCGGGTTTCCGATATCAGAATGCGCTCCGTCTCCGTTTTGACCAACGATGGGGTGGAGGTGATCGTCCCCAATCAGAACTTTATCCAGAGCAACGTGATCAACTGGACGCTTAGCGACGACCGCCGCCGCCTGCACATTCCCTTCGGCGTGGCCTACGGCACCGATGCGGACGAGGTGCGCCGGGTGGTGCTGCACGCGCTGGAGAGCTCCGATCTGGTCTATGTCCGGGACGATCCGGACAAAAACCCGGCGGTCTGGATGGTGGACATGGGCCCAAGCAGCGTCAATTATGAGCTGCTGGTCTGGATTTACGGGCAGAGTACGGTCATGCCCTCCACGGCCAAGTCCGATTTTCTGGTACTGATCTACAAGACCCTCAACGCCAACCATATTCCGATCCCCTTCCCGCAGATGGATCTGCACATCAAGGATGTGACCAAGGAGCATACCCTATGAATCCGATTCTCCTAACCCTGCTCGTCGCCCTTTTGGTGATGGGCGTGATCTGGCTGGCCAATCAGCGCTGGCAGGCAAAAATCCGCCGCCATGTGGATGCGCTGGATCAAGAGGTCGAGGGGCGCAAAAAGGTCGATTTTCAAGAGATCGGCTCCCTTCCCGAGCCGGTGCAGCGCTATTTCAGGCTGGTGCTCAAGCACGGGGCCGCCATGATCCGGACGGCCAAAATCGTACAGTCCGGAGGGTTCCGGACGTCGCCCAAAAACCCCTCCTGGGCCCCCATGGAGGCGATGGAGTTTTTTAGCACCGCACCCAAAGGCTTTGTCTGGGATGCGGATATCGCCATGATGCCCCTGCTGCATGCCAAGGTATGCGACCGTTTTTACAAGGGCCAGGCGGGGATGAGCGTCAAGCTCTCGGGAGTGATCCCTTTGGTTGATGCCAAGGCGTCGGACAAACTGAGTGAAGGGGCGTTGCAGCGCTATCTGGCGGAGGCCGTCTGGTTCCCCACGGCGCTGCTGCCCAGCGAAGGGGTGGTCTGGGAAGCGGTGGACGATCGCAGCGCCCGGGCAACCCTGGAGGTGGACGGCGTACGGGCCAGCCTGCTCTTTTTCTTTAACCGTTTCGGCGAGGTCACCCGCATCTACGCTCCGGAGCGCTACAAGGAAGAGAAGGGCACCTTCACCGCCTACCCGTGGGAGGCCCGGCTGGGCCGCTATGAGCGGGTCGGGCAATATGTGATCCCCACGGAGGGCATGGTGCTCTGGCACCTTCCGGAGGGCGAATACGACTACTGGAAAGCGGAAATCGTCCAGACGGACTACCGCTAGCCTACATATTTTTCTTCGTCTTCGACGTGGCCTGGGCGGTGAGCGGATCGTCGGGCCAGTAGTGCTTTTTGTATTTTCCCCGCAGCTCTTTTTTCACATCGACGTAGGCGTTTTGCCAGAAGCTTTCCAGATCGCGCGTCACCTGCATGGGCCGATGGGCCGGAGAGAGCAGGTGGATCAGTAGCGGCACCTCCCCCTCGATGACGGCGGGCGTCGTCCGTTGGCCAAACATCTCCTGAAGCCGTACGGCCAGGATCGGCGTTTTGGGATCGGCGTAGTCGATCCGGATGGCGGAGCCGCTGGGAACGGTGAGCTTCTCCGGAGCAAAACGATCAATCAGTTGCAGATTTTCCCAGGGCATCATGACCGAAAAAATACCGTAGAGATCAAGCCCCTGGCACTGGGCCAGGGAGCCGAACCCCTCGATATGGGGAGCGAGCCATGCTTCCAGGGTAGAGAGCAGCGTTTCGTCACTGAGATCGGGCAGCTCCAGGTTTTGCAGCCTTGGGCTGCTTTGGTGGAGGCGCAGGAAGTTGACCCGCATCTGCAGGCTTTTGGCCTTCTCGTTCCAGGGTAGGGCAGACAGCCCGGTGCTCCGGATGCCCTCTAGGAGCATGGCAGCGAGCGCCTCGCCTTTGGGCAGCTCTTTTTTCTCCTCCAGCACGATGGCACCGAGTTTCAGGGCCGTGCCCCCTTCGACCCGCCCGGCCTCTTTGTTCCACCGAAGGGTCGGGGTCTGGGCGATGTGGGCGGCGTGGTGGCGGAGCAGCTCGGCCTTTTCCACGGGAGCGGCGAGGTAGATGCGCGCCTCTTTGCCCGAGCCGTCCAAGTCGGCGCAGGCGAGGTAGGGGCTGCGCTCCAGCGGATCGTTCTGGCGTAGTTTGGCACCCTTTCCGGAGGCCAGGAGCCAGCCGTCTCGTTCCCCGCGGCGGACGGCGATGCGGTCGGGGTAGGCGAGGGAGAGCAGCAGGCCTGCGGCGTGGATGTCCAGGGTTTTTTGGCCGATTTCGAGCCGCGCGGCGAGGTCGCGGATATTTTCCTTCACCTGCCGCAGGCGGTGGGGGTCGGTGGCATAGGCGCCGGGGCGTTCCAGGGCTTCGAGGCGTTCGCGCAGGTCGGCGTTTTCCGCTTGCGTGAAAAGATCGCGTTCTTCTAAAATGGCGGCGACGCAGCAGGCTTCGTAGGCTAAACCCAGAGGTTTGGCCGTGAGGATCATATGGGCAAGTCGCGGGTGGATGCCGAGTGAGAGCATGGCCCGCCCGTGCTCGGTGATGCGGCCCGCGGGATCGATAGCGTCAAGACTGGCAAGCAACTCCGTAGCGTGGCGCACCGCTTCGGTGGGGGGTGCGTCGACCCAGTCCAGTTCATCGGGGCTGGCGGCCCCCCAATGGGCGAGGTCGAGCAGGAGCGGGGTGAGGTCGCTTTGCAAAATCTCCGGGCTCGCGTGGGGTTCTAAAATCCGCCCGGCGTGCCAGAGGCGGTGGCACTCCCCCGGAGCCGTTCGCCCGGCCCGGCCTGAACGCTGCGTCGCTGAGTCATGGCAGATGAAGAGGGTCTCCAGACGGTCCATGCCGTGGCCCGTGTGGAAGCGGGTGCGCCGCTCCAGTCCGGAGTCGATGACGAGGGTGACCCCCTCGATGGTGAGGCTTGTTTCGGCGATGTTGGTGGCCAGTACCACCTTGCGGGTGGATGAGGGCGCGATGGCGGCGGTCTGCTCCTCCTTGGAAAGGGCACCGTAAAGAGGAGCGATGTGCACGTCCCTGGGGGCGGAAGTTTTCAGGGCCGCTTCGACCCCTTTGATCTCTCTGGCTCCGGGGAGGAAGACGAGAATGCTCTCGTTTTTTTTCGCCAGCAGATCGGTGATGAGCTTGGCCGTGTGGGGCACCAGGGTCTGGGCCGTGAGAGGCTGGATGGACTCGGGCAGGTAGAAGGTCTCGACGGGGTAGCAGCGCCCCTCGCTGCGGATGACGGGTGCAACCGGAAGGAGACGGGAAAGAGCCGGGGTGTC
>QKHD01000113.1 GCA_003250175.1 Helicobacteraceae bacterium | reverse complement strand
CCAAAGCAGCAGCAAAGAGCCCACAAAAAGCCCCATGATCATATATTTTTCGCTCAGGTCATCGACGTGTTCGCCCACCTTGGGGCGATCGGGGCGGAGAGCCTCGGGGTAGTCCGCCACGGGAATGGGGGTCGCCGCCGCTTTAAATCGCAGGCGCAGCCCATAGCCCGGCGGCACGATGGAGGCATCGATCTGCGCGCCGGGGGCGAGAATCTCGATCAGGGTACGGTTGGTGCTTTTGTAGACGTGCACCGACTTGAGGTAGTTGGTCTTAAAATCAAAGACCTTGTCCATGGGCGCGGTGACGTTGGGCAAAATCAGGTAGGTCTTGCCGTCGCGCTCATACTTGCTGACGTTGCCCGTGTAGACGTTGTCCAGGGAGATGAGCAGGTCGGTGTGGGTGTCGCGGTCGTAGACTTTATACTTTAAAACGGTCGAGGCGTGGAGGCCTGCGCTGAGAAGAAGGCCGAGCAGAAGGGTTCGGATCATCCCTTCTCTTTGGCAAAAAAGTAGAGTACGGAGTTGGAATCCAGTACTTCGTTGATACGGATGGCGAGGTTTTTTTCATAGACCATGACCTCGCCCTTGCCGATAATGCGGCCGTTGATGTAGACCTCGACCGATTCCCCGGCGGGTTTGTTGAGGTCGATCACAGAGCCCTTTTCGAGGTTGAGGATGTGGCGCAGGGTCTTTTCCGTGTGGCCCAGGTCGGTAACAAACTCCACTTCCATATCGAGGAGCTCGGAGTAGTTGGGAACGAGCTGGTTGATCAGATCGGGGTTAAAGTCCTGGTTGTCGCTCACTGGGTTACCTTTGCCGTGACGGTGAAAATCTCATCTTCAAACATGAAGTTGACCTCGATATCGTTGGTGGATAAAAGGGCGTCGGCTCCGATGAACTCCGGCGTGCCGATGTCAAAGGCGACACCCTTCTCCTGGGCGATCACCTTGGCCTTGCCGACGATCAGGTTGGTAATCTCTCGGATCAGATCCACCAGGGCCGCTTCGTCCGGATTCTCTTCGAAAAGAAAGAGCAGGGCCATTTTGTTCAGGCTTTTGCGGTTGATGTAGACGGTCACGTCGGCGTTGACGTCGCCTTTGACCGGGATGGCGGCGGCGTAGGCGCTGTGGGTGGGGGCGTAGTCAAAGAGCGATACCTCGGTGTCGAGAACCTCTTTGGAAAAAAACTGTGTCGCTTCGATTAGTGACTCGCGCAGCATGCCGCCCCTTTAACTTGGAAACTGTTGAATTCTACAACATTCTCTCTTGAAGCCGCTTTAGTACAATTAATTTTATGCTATAAGCCGCACAAGCTATAATATACCCCAAAAAAAGGGAGCCTGTGGAGTTTGCACTGATCGGTCTGGCGGCCGGGTTTATGGCCGGATTTTTCGGCGTGGGGGGCGGAACGATCTCCGTACCGTTCCTGCTGGCGGCAGGCCTTGGGATCAAGTATGCCGTCGGTGTTTCGATCATGCAGATGGTCTTTAGCTCGGTCTACGGATCACTCCGCAATCTCAAACACAAACGGGTCGAACCGGCCGATGTGATGGTCTTTGGCATCGGCGGGATCGGCGGGGCCTTTGTGGGGGGCAATCTGCTTCACCATCTGAGCCCCTTTTTGCTGGAAATTTTCTTTCTCTGTCTGATCATCTACGCCCTGGTTCGGGTCTTTTACTCCCCCACCGACGTCGACCCCGACAAACCCCATGTCAATGTGACAGTTAAATTGATTATTGGTGTGGGAATTGGTATGATTTCGGGCATGCTTGGGGTGGGCGGATCGGTTCTGCTCATCCCCATTTTGGTGGGCTATCTGCAATACACGACCAAAGAGGCCGCGGCCATCGGGCTCTTTTACGTGATGTTCTCCTCCATCAGTGGGTTTATCACCCTGGGCTACCTGGGTTACATCGATTACGGTATCGGGATTCAGGTGGCGCTGGCCTCGCTG
>QKHD01000398.1 GCA_003250175.1 Helicobacteraceae bacterium | reverse complement strand
AAAGTACCGTCGGCCTTCTGGTACGCCAGCTTGACCGCCACCGACGCCTCGATGGCGGCGGCCAGCGCCGCGTGGGTCTTTAACACCTCTCCGGAGCGCGCCTGCTCGTCGTGGTCGGTCAGGGGGTAGAAGTGCGAAGGCAGGGCATCGTCAAAGAGGCGGGTGAGCAGATCGGCCCGACTAATCCGGAGGCTGGGCGAGGCATCTCCGGAGCGGTAGAGGGTATGGCAGAGAAAGATCTTCTCCTCCTGGGTCAGGTTGCCTTTTTCCTGCACGAAGCGAACGGCGGGAGCAAGACGGTAGCGCCGGTGCCGCGTGTCGCCGCCATAGATGCTCTCCAATAGCCCGCGCGCGGCCATCTCTTTCAAAGCCCGCTGCGCCGCCTTGTAATCATTTGCCGGCACCTGTTCGGTGGAGACGCTCCCGCCCATATAGGCCTGCTTGAAAAGTTCCAGTCCGATCTGTGTGGATTTACTCATGCCAAGATTTTACCTTATGGACAAAAAAATGTCCATGAAACCCCCTAAGCTGTGAGCATCAAAAACTAAGGAGCAGACAATGGAACTCGTTATGATGATGGGGCTTTTCATGTGGATCATGGCCCGGATCAGTCCGGAGTTTAAAAAACAGCTGGTGAAGATGGTGCGGGGGTTTGGGGAGTTTTTGCGGGGGTAAAGTAACAGCGCAATAAAGCGCTATTACTTCGATTCAATTAGTCCCAACAACTTCCGCTCCTGATAATGCGGAATATTCATCTCCGCCCGGTATTTGGCGATGCTGCGACGTACGATCTTGATTTTAAACCGCTGTTCCACCATTTCGTGCAGGACTTTGTCGCTGTAGGGGTCGAGCTTTTGTTCGTGGGCGACGATCTCTTGGATAAAGTGTTTGATCTCGGCGCTGGAGATGCCGCCGATGGAGGTGGAGAAAAAGTCTTTGAAGGCGTGAATGCCGTTTTCCGTCATGAGGTATTTGTTGGCGATGGCGCGGGAGATGGTGGATTCGTTAAAGCCCAGCTCGTCGGCCACGTCTTGCAGGCGCAGGGGCACGAGGTCGCCGCCGCAGAAGAAGCGGAACTGTTTTTCAACGAGAACCAGGGCGATGTTGTACAGCGTCGCTTTCCGGAGGTCGAGGAGCTTGACCAGCTCGCGGGCCTCTTTAAATTTCTGCTTGGCGAAGTTGTCGTATTTGTCCACTTCGTTGACGATGATATCGGGGTAGAAGCGGTTATTGACCTTGATCTCGACCTGATCGCCGTTTAGGGAGACAAAGAGGTCGGGAATGATTAGCTCTTCGCTGTCCATGAATTCGAGTGCCGGAGGGTGCTTGAGGTGTTTAAACACCTCTTTGGCCTCATGAAATCTGGGGTGGGCAATGAAGTCCTCAATGTGGTCAAAGCGGATAATCATGGAAGAGAGCAGCAAGGAGAGGTCTTCGTCCATGTCGACGTCGTTGAGTTGAAATAAAAAGGCCTCTCTGAAGTCCTTGGCGCCCACTCCGGAGGGTTCGAGGTAGGCGAATCGCTGGCGCACCCCTTCGACCTTTTCCGCGGAGGTTTCCAGGGCTTCGGCGATCTCTTTGACGTTGCCCTCGAAATAGCCCTCGTCGTTAATGTAAAAAATGATCTCCTTGGCAATCTGCTGGGAGATCGGCGTGGGAAAGAGGGGGGCGGCGATCTGGTCGTTGAGGTGTTCGTAGAGCGAGCCCTTGGCAAAGGTGTAGTTTTCCAGAATATCGCTGCTGGTGGTGCTCAGCGCACCCATATCGTAGCTGCCGCGGCGCTGTTTTTCCGTGTCGGGTTTGACGCCGGGGCTGACTTCGATACAGGGGTTTTCATTGGAAATAACTTCTAAATGTTTATCGAGTTCCTGTAGGGAACATTGCAGCAGAGGCAGCCACAGCTTCATGGAGAGGCGGGGAATCTGCTTTTGTTTTAATAGTTGTTGTTGGGATAGTGCCATCGTCAACCTATCATATTTAAATAACTTAATCTAAAATTAATATGGTACCACGAAAGCGGGCAGTTTGATGAATAAAAAATAATCAGAAGTGTGACAAAAAGGGGAGTCTGCCTCCTAAAAAGGAGGCAGGAAAGTCTTAGTATTTGATACGTACCAGGCCGTTAGGCTGGATAACTTTCATTTGGCAAGCAAGACGAGCTTTAGGGTTTTGTTCGCCGACAGTTTTCAGTACGGCAACCTCTTTAGCTGTTACTTCGCTCAGGTATTCCATACCGGATTCGATCATTACGATACATGTACCGCATTCGCCGTCGCGGCAACCGAAAGGCAGGGCACTACCGGAAGCTTCAACGATATCCTGGATAGTTTTTCCAGGGTGAACGTTGATCGCCAGGAAGTCATTGATAATTTCGACACGAGTTGTCATGGTTGTATTTCTCCTTTTGTTTGGTTGGTTTTAGTTAAATGGTTTGACCAGAATGTCGCCACGGATGACGCACTGACATGCCAAACGATATTGGCTCTGAGTTGTGGACTGGTTCAGCTCTTCAGCTTTGTCCTTGCTCAGAAGGCCCAGTTCGATCAGTTTGTTCAGTTCTTTGTCGTCCATGTAGTGGGTCTGTTTTTCTTCGCTGATTTCTTCAACTTTTACAACACAGCTGCCGCACTCACCCTCTTCGCACTCTTTAGGGATCATGATGCCGTTTGCTGCTGCTACTCGCAGAAGGACTTCACCGTTTTTGGTCACTACCCGACCGTCTTTTTCTTTGCCAAAACCGCAAAAAATTACTGATGCCATATTTACTCTCCTTTTTTAAATTCAATCTCCTTCTTTCTGAGATTGCGCCTTGGCGCGTTCTTCCCGGTGGCGTTTGAGCCACTCGAGCTCTTCGGCGACTTCATCGTAGCCGCTATCTTCATCGGCGGATTCCAGTTCGAATTCACGGCATCCGAAGATAAAGCCCTCTTCAAAGAAGTTGACTTCATAGACCCGAATGGTCTGGAGAAAGTCCCCGATCTTGCGGACATACCCGATGGCCCCAGGCTCCAGGAGAATATCTCCATTGTTGGCGTGGGGGTAGGTGCCGTCGTTACGGATCGCTTTGATCAGCCTGACCCGTTCTCCGATCCGGAAAACGGGTAGAATCTCATCCTTTGTCGAAGCGGAGACCATCCCCTCTTCGGCTACGGTCATCTTCTTTTCATCCATCATTTACTCGCTTTTCAGAAAATCCGGTGTGTCGGACGAAAAGGAATTGGAACAGGTGGTTGAGGTCTGGCAGGAGGAACAGGAGCTGCTCACATCCGCCACCTCGCCCATTTCGTCCAGCGTGACTTTGATACAGCCGACGGGGTTGTCGTACATCCGCCAGATATCGGCCGCGCTGGGGTTGTAGCCGCTTTCAAAGTTCTTGTAAACGGTGATCAAGGCAAATTTAAAAAAGTCCAGCAGTTTTTCGTCGCTCTCGATCGCCATCTCTTTGGTCTTTTCGATCATCTCGCCGAATTTCCGCATGATGTGAAATCGTTTGACGTTTACCAGCTGTTCGTTGTATTCGACATCGAAGAAATCAAAATAGTCTTCGGCGTCGGTGATTTTGTAAAATTCTTCCAGGCGTGTCATGGTCTAACTCCTTAATTGAGTGCTTCGACGTCTCGCTCACCTGTACGGATACGATACGCTTCGGCCACATCGATGACAAAGATCTTGCCGGCACCGTGCTCAAGCTGGTGGGCATTTTCCATGATCAGGTCGATGGCCACTTTTTTGTAGTGTTCGTTGGAGACGATGATCTCCATCTTGACACTCTCTTTAAGGTCATCGGGTCGTTTTTCATGTTTGAGGTTGAGGTTGCCCAGCCCCAGAACTTTGGTCACGGTGATACCGTAGATCTCATTCTCATAGAGTGCATCAATGACTCCAGCCAGGTGTTCTTCGTTGATAATTGCCTTAATCATTTTCATTGTTTGCTCCTTGGGCTACAATTTTGTAGCGCTTACAGTCCCAGCTCTTCTTTAAGGCCGGCAACCCATTTTTCCACACGCTCTTCAGTCAGGTCAGACTGGTTTACGTCGTCAAAAGCGAGGCCCACGAATTTGCCGTCGCGCTCCGCCAGGGAGAACTCGTACGTAAAACCTTCGGTTGGGAAAGACCCGACCAGTTTGGCTCCGCGTTTTTTAAAGAGGTCATACATTTTGCCCAGGGCGCTGACGAAGTGTTCGCCGTGTGTTTCCTGGTCGCCCGCACCAAAGAGTGCAATAGTCTTTCCGGAGAAGTCGACGTCGTCGCTTTCGATTTCATACAGGGGGTCAACCCAGTCGCGCTGCGGGTCACCCTGACCCCATGTGGAGGAACCGAGAAGGAGGATATCGTAGCCAAGCAGCTGATCGATGTCATCGAAGTCCTCTTCCATGTTGATCAGATCTGCGTCTTCGAACAGCTCTTCAAGTTTTTCCGCCACTGCGCCGGTTACGCCGCCGCTGCTTCCGTAAAAGATACCGATTTTTGCCATGTTGCTATGCCTTTTTAGTGAAATTAATCCTGCGCTTTGGCGCAAGGTTTGTATTGTTCGTAGATTTCAAGTGCCGACTTCATCATCTTATCGCCGTCTTCGAGAAGTTTCTCGATAGTGCGGTAGCTGAAGCGGTGGGCATCTTTGAAATACTTGTTCTGGATCACGATCTTGTCCGCGATCACCGCCACACGGCCAAACCCTTCATGGCTCATCTCCATAATGACGTTGCACATGACGCCGGTTTTGCTCTCAAACCCCAAGGCCAAAGCCTGATAGATCATCTTGATATCCCCGATGATCATTTCGTCGATGTCGGCGATAACGGGGATATTTTTCAGATCCTCTTTGGTCTTGATGTATTTTTTTGTCAGCAGCTCTTCGTCGGAGAACTTGCTCCATGTTCCGAACTGATCCTGGGCGCGGACCTGGTTGATCAGCTGTTTAAGAAAAAGGTTATCTTCTGTAGTACTCATGGCGTATTACGCTCCTTGGTTGATGATTTTTTTAATCCAGGGTGGAGGATTGCTCCCCAGCATCCGTTGGAACTCTTTGCAGGCGTCTTCGACTTTGGTGTCGACCTGTACTTTAAGGGGGTGAACCCGTTTTTTGACGACCTTCGCCGCGGCGGTCGGTCCGATGGAGGCGACATAGAGAATATGCACCCCTTTGTCCGCCAGAATCTGGGCGACCTGTTCGTTTTTGTCGTCCTCTTCGGAGATCTCCTCCTGGGCGACTTTTAATACTTCAATCAGATTGAATCCGGAATCGGAAATATCATAAATAACAAATTGACTGGTTTTACCGAAGTGGTCGTTGATCCACTCCATATCACTGCTTGCAAAGGCGACTTTGAGCATACCTTCTCCTTTATTTGGGTTGGTCGTCGTGACCTTGATACTGGTGTAATCAGTGGCCATGGGATGCCTTTGTAATAATGTTGGCCGTCTCGAAGAGCAGGTAGGCGCTTCCCTCGTAGAGCAGGTCGTTTTTGAGTTGGTTCCCGACTTCTTCATAGTTGGGGACGCCGCGGTGAATGTAGCTCTTGTGGTGCGCATGGGCGATACGCTCGACGTGGAAGTTGCCGATCAGCATGTCGGCATGTTCCAGCAGAGCCTCCGCATCTTCCAGGTCGCCCACCATCACCTTTTCCGCTTCGATACGGTCAAGGACGGGAGAGTCGTTGGTGGCGATGGCGGCGGTAATAACCGCCCCCACACTGCGCCAGGCGGCACACAGGCCCGCCAGCTGATCCGGATCGCCCGTCACCACCATGCGGGTGCCGCCGATAATAAAGTGGGTGTCCAGCATGGCATCTTGCAGACGCTGGCGCCACCGCTTGACCTGGGGCAGGGGTTGGATGTGGCGCAGCTCCATCAAAAGCTCGACCAACGCGTCGGTGGCGTCAAGGCCGGCGAGGTGGTCAAAGTGGTGGTGTTTGATGGCCGGGTTTTTCTCCTGCAGCGCTTCCGCAGCAACCTGCATGGAGGCGCCCACGGTAATGATATGGCCGCAGGTTGCGAGTGCCTTGATCTGCTCTACGGTGATCCCCTCCGGAGCCATCTGGCCCTGGCCCGCTTCGAGGTGGCCGTCGAGGCTTTCGGAGATGTCGGGAAGGGCAAAGACCTCAAACCCGAAGCCCAGGCAGAACTCCTTGAGTTTTTCCACCTCGATGGGCTGCATGTTGACGTGGGGCATGAGCACCAGTTTGCGCTCATCCGTCGTATCGGCTTTTTCGGTCAGCTGATCGATCAGGGCTTTGGCCGTCATGGCCCAGCCGCTCTCCAGCCCACCCTCAAAGTCGGGGGTCTGAACAAAAACGGTGGGGTAGTCAGTGCGGGATACGGCACCGCGGATGTCGTCGCCCTTGGTCTCCGTCAGGCCGGTGGTGTGCAGGCCGATGAGGGAGGGCTTGACCTTCTGGGTAATGTTTTCAATCGCCGTCAAAATGGAGTAATCTCCGCCGTCAAGTACCGCCGTAATATCGCTGACCGCGGTGTTTTGAATGGCGATAGGCTCGCTAAAGTGACGGGTAAAGAGCACCTTGGTAAAGCTGGCGCACCCCTGCGCTCCGTGCATCAGCGGCAGGCACCCCTTGACACCCAAAAAGGCGAGGGTCGCCCCCATGGGCTGGGAGTGGGCGATAGGGTTGACATGCAACGGTTTGGCGGACGCGTGATGATGTTTCATGGCTACTTCTCCCATGGCGCTGCCTTCGCAACGTTTTGGAAAACAGGGTTTTGCAGCACTTTTTTAACATCTTCCGCCAGGTTGATGAGACCGTCAAAGCCGCCGTAGCTGAGCTTTTTCTCCTGGTTCACGTCAATAAAGGCGATCCGTTTTTTAATCGCGGTATAGAGGCTGCGCCCTCCAGCCAAAAGAATATGCGCACCGGTTTTATCAATGACGCCGGCTTGCTCTTTGGCAGGAACCTTCATTAAAATCCCCTCCGGACCCAGGTACTCCCTGGCGATGGCGATGTCATCTTCCGTGGCTTTGCGGATGGATGTGGCGACCACTTCGATCCCCATGTCCTGCAGGGCGGAAGCGATAGACCAGGATTTGTTGCCGCCGGTGTTGAGCACGGCCTTTTTGCCTTTGAAAAATTCGCGGTAGGGCTGGAGTTTTTCGTCCAGTTTGGCCTCTTCTTCGGCCAGAACGGCTTCGGCTTTTTTAATCAGCTCCGGATCGCCCAGGGCGTTGGCGATGTCCATGATCGCCTTTTTTGTATCGCGCATGCCGTAGAAGCTGGTGGAGATGTAGGGAATTCCGTACTGCTCTTCCATCTTGCGGCAGAAGGTGATGAGCGACTTGGCGCAGACGATGACGTTAAGCTTGGCCCGGTGGGCCGTGCGGATCTTTTCAACCCGGCCGTCGCCGCTGAGGGTTGAGAGCACCCGGATACCGATCTTTTCCAAGATGGGAATGTACTGCCACATATCGCCGGTGACGTTGTATTCGCCGATTAGGTTGATGTCATAGGGGGTGGAGATTTCCGGTTCTTTGGTACCGACCAGTTTCTCCAGCACATATTCACCGGCAATGCGGGAGCCGAGGTTTTTACCGCCGACAAAGCCAGGGGCGTGAACGGCCACAACGGGAATGTTGTATTGCTTTTCCTTGGCGTCGCAGACGGCGTCGATATCG
>QKHD01000318.1 GCA_003250175.1 Helicobacteraceae bacterium | reverse complement strand
CTCGTAATCGACTTGCTTGCTGCTGGTTTTGTACCCGTAGTTGGCCAAAATACCAAAATGGTGATCCCCGTAATCGTAGTTTCTGGAAAGCTCTACCGAGAGCGACTGCCCCATGGGAACGGTCGTCTGCTGCAGGGCATAGTCGCGTTTTTTCATGGCGGCAAGCATCAACGCCTGCTCTTCCGCACCCAGGGAACCGACCGATTCGGGGCTGTCGCCTACATTGATTTTGGCAAAATCAACGAGCATCTTATCCATGGCCCGGTAATCATCATAACCGGTCCAGTCCGTACCGCCTTTGTAGGTAAAGGCATCGGCACCATAGGTACTATGGGCAGAAACGCCCAGAGAGAGTTTCAGGTAGTCCTCTTTGACGTTGTTTTTGGTCCGGATATTAATGTAGCCTCCGCCAAACGTTCCGGGAATATCGGGGCTGAAGGTCTTTTGTACCTGCATGCTCCCGATAACTCCGGAGGGGAAAACATCCAGCGGAACGACCCGTTTCAAAGGGTTTGGGGACGGCAGAGGCATATTATTCAGCTCCACGCTAGCGTATCGGTCGCCAAGCCCGCGAACGTAAATATTTTTTCCGCCCACGATGGTCAGTCCCGCCACCCGCTTGAGTGCGGCGGCGGCGTTGCTGTCACCCCGTTTGTTCATCTGCTCGCTACCTACGATGTCGGCAATGGCATCGGATTTTTTCTGCTCGTCGACCAGGGCGGCAACGCTTCCTTCGATATGCGGAGCCAACACCACAAACTCCTCCAGCTCCAGTCCCGCCGGGGTGAGTTCGATCACGCGGCTGGCCGTCTCTTTGCCCTTGATAATCACGTCACTGATGGTCTGGGTGGAGTAGTCCGGGTGAATAATGGAAAGGGAGTAGTTCCCCTCCGGAAGCTCCATCTGGAAAATCCCCTTGTCGTTGCTGGTGGCATCCAGGGGCAGACCTTTTACATACACCTTGACCTGCTTGATCGGTTTTTTATCTTCGCTGGAGAGTACCGTGCCCAGCAAAAAGCCTTTGGGCAGGTCTTTCATGGCGGCCATGCGCTCCGTGCTGCTTTGGCGTTTGGCACCGCCCGGCTCTTCCACATCCACCGTGGCCTGCTGGCCCTTTTCTTTGAGCGTGATAATCGCCTGGGTGTTTTCCCCCTCCTGGACATTAAACTTCAAGAGGGCCACCGCCTCCTTGCCGTCTAAAATCGTCGCGCTGTGGCTGCCGGGTTCGAGAAAGACTTTGACCATCCCCTTGGCATCGGTTTCGTAGGTGGTTTTGTTGTCGATATTCACGCCCATTCCGGAGCGTGGTTCACCGTTGAAAAAGACAAAGAGCGACGCACTGCCGTTGCCCGCAGCCATGGCTGCCGAGACCGTAAGTAAGAGGATAAGAAAAAGACGTTTCATGGTTGCGTTAGCCTATTGACATTGAAATTCATCGGCCATGCACTCTTGCATGGACTTTCTAAGCTCGGAAGCTTTTTTAAAGAGATCCGGACGGGTCAGATACTGCAGGTGATACTCTGCGCCCTTCATATCCCCCACCTCATACAGACAGTAGGCGATGGCGTAGCGGAGGTCTTCGTTATCCAAAAGCCCCACGCGGGAGAGTGACTGCTCCATGGCGGCGGCCGCTTCAAAATCCCCGAACTCCAGAAAGATCGCCAGGCGCTGCTTGAGCTTCTCTTTTTGATCCACGATTTTGGAGTTGAGGTAGAGGGCATGGTAAAGCTCCTTGGCACGACGGAAAAGTTCACTGGCCTCTTGGGAGTATTTGTTTTTGTACCGGGCCGCCTCTTCGAAAAGAAGGGCCGCCGTGACAATCTGATCCTCTTCCAGATAGGTGTGGGCCAACTCGATAATGACTAGGTCGTTGCCCTGGTATTTCATCTTGGCCAGTTCCAGAAAATGGCGGGCTTTGTCGATCGCCCCGCTCTTTCTCAGCGCACTGCCCAGGGCCAGGTAGTCTTCCACCTTGA
>QKHD01000116.1 GCA_003250175.1 Helicobacteraceae bacterium | reverse complement strand
AAAAATAATCCAGAAGATCAATCCAAAAAACGTCACCAACTCTGCATCAATGTATTTAGTTGTCCCAACCTTGTAGAAAAGTTTGCCCTTGGTTTTTTTGGAACGTTTTTGATAATTATCCACTTTTAGATATGGAGCAAAAACCTTTACGAGTTTCACACCGGTTCCGTAACACAAAATCTCCAACAAAACTCTCAAGGTAAATTCAAAGATACTTTCGACGACGTTCAATGCTATTCCCTGTTTTTACAAATTGAACTAGAATACTATACTTTCTATTTACTCTTCGTTTAATCCCACTCCATATAATCATTTCATCACATCAAAAAGGTTTGATTATGGGTGAACCCAGTCTGAACGATATCGATGATTACCGAAACAAAGAGAGCAGTACCAAGCGAAAGACGGTCTGGATCGTCGTGGGGCTTTGTCTTTTGATCGGGGCGATTATTGCCATTTCACGGGGTTATTTTACGGAAGTTTCCGATGAGATCAAAGTCACCGATCCTTCCACCGTTCCCTCGAAATATTAAGGCGCCGTAACAACGACCACGCTGTTGCGTCCCGCCCCTTTGGCCTGGTAGAGCGCATGGTCTGCCAGGTCGTACACTTCCGTCAGGGAGTGGGTTTTCTCGCCTTCAAGCATGACAATTCCCATGGAGATACTGATGACATCCGCTGCGGTGTTTTCACGGTGTTCGATGTCGAGATTGAGGATTTTTTCCCGCATCTCCTCCGCAAACATCCGGACCTCCTCTTCGCTCTTCCAGTAACAGATCAATCCGAACTCTTCGCCCCCTAGACGGAAAATATAGTCATCCACCCGTCGCAGAAATTTTTTCATGGTCTGGGCAATGGCACGCAGGGCCATGTCACCTTTTTGGTGGCCGTAGGTATCGTTGTAGCGCTTGAAGTGGTCCACATCGACCATGGCAAAGCAGAGGCGCTGATGGTGGCGCGTCATACGGCGCAGCTCCTTTTCCATCACATCGTAAAAGTGGCGGCGGTTGTAGACACCGGTCAACGGATCGGTGATAATCAGCTCTTCGATCCGTTTTTTGTCGCTGATATCGTGGCGCACGGCGGTATAGCCGATAATCGTGCCGTCATCGTCCCGGATCGGCTCGATAATCATATCGATCCAGAGTTCACTACCGTCTTTGTTGAGGTTTTTCACCTCGCCGGTCCAAATTTTGCCGTGGGAGATCGCATCCCACATCCGGCGGAAATAGTCGCTGCTGATATCCGGATGGCGAACGATATTGTGGTTGTGGCCGATCAGCTCGTCTTTACTGTAGCCCGTGGCCTTGCAGAACGCATCGCTGACATAGGTGATGATTCCCTTCAAATCGGTACTGCTGGTGAGGATGTTATTATCCACCACCTGCACATAACGCGCCAATTCGGCATTGGCGGCTTCAAGCTGCGCGGTGCGTTCTTCCACCAGGCGTTCCAGCTCGGCGCGGTACTCCCGGGCCTGAATCCGGTTGGCGACCCGCTCGCTGATGTCCCGAACGATGGCGACCACCCTTGGCGGCGGCCCCTTGGTGAGGGAGACGCTGGCCTCGATGGGAATCTCCCGACCGTCTTTGCAGCGGTGCACCCCCTCGCCCATGGACCACCCGCCACTCTCCAGGTGCTCGACATGCAGCCTCCAGTCGGCATCGCTTTTAAAGGAGATATCGATCTCTTTCACCATTTTTCCCACGAGCTCGCTGCGGCTGTAACCCAGCATCGCCAGGGCCCGCTGGTTGCAGTCGACGATTTTGCCGTCCTCCGGAACCACGATAAAAATAGCGTCGTTGCTTTTATCGAGCAATTCTCTAAACATGGTGGCGTTGAGTACGTCCCGTTCGCCGTCGCCCATAGTGGTGATGTCCTGCAGGGTACCGACCATAACCCCTTTGTCATTTTCCAGCCTGCGCCCCTTGGCGTGAAAGCAACGAACCTCTCCGGAGGTGGTTCGGATGCGGTAGCACTGAT
>QKHD01000027.1 GCA_003250175.1 Helicobacteraceae bacterium | reverse complement strand
ATCCTCATCTCCCAGGGCATCCGCAAGGAGAAAAACGGCGCCCACATGCTGCGCCACACCTTCGCCACCCTGCTCTACCGCCGAAAAAAAGACCTCGTACTCGTCCAGGAAGCCCTGGGCCACGCCAGCCTCAACACCTCGCGCATCTATACGCACTTTGACGAAGACCGCCTGAGGGAAGCGGCGAGTATTATGGATGATTTCGGGGATTAATCCCGCTCCCCGTTATAAAAAAGCTTGTAGTAGTGCATCCCGCGCTCTCTGTCGAACCCTTTTTCGTAGTAGGTTCCCTGGGCGTTGGTGCCGGTAAAGGTGATGATCATGCCCGTATCGAGGTGTACGCTGCTTTTGATGCGGCTTCGTTCCCTATCCAGCCCCTTATGGGCTACCTGGAAGGGCGCGTAGGCGGTCGGGTTTTGCTCCGCCTGTTCCTGGCCGTAGCGCATGAAATCTTCCCGAAGCTCCGGAGAGTTGAAAAGCATTTCGTCGTGGATAAAGCTATCGTAGTCAAAGACATCGTGCTTTTCCAGGTAGTCGATGGCACCGTTGAGAAAATCGAGCTTGGTTTCGGGCTCGTATTTGAGGCTCAGCACCTCGTCACCAAAGGCCTTGCAAAGGCTCAGCACCTGCTTGGTGTCGTACTCCGGACTGCGGCGAGGCGCCACGCCTAAAAAGCGGTCCATCCAGTAGCGGATATTCTGGTCGCGGTCGATAATGAGCACGTCATGGTCACCGTCACGGCTCTCTAAGATCAAACAGCCCTTATCGATGCGGGCGAGGTTGATCCCCGTCTCCTTGGAAAAGCGTATGCCGCCCTCCCCCTCGATTACCTTCAAAAAAGGCTCTTTGTGCTCCGATTTAAAAATCCCGATGGCATTGATGGTCTCGTCATTGTGTACGATGCCGTCAAAACGCACCACGATCAGCTCTCCGGAGGCGATCTTGGGGTGGGTCGAGGCGTTGTGCAGGTGGCGGGCGATATCTTTAGAGATCGCGATAAAGCTGGTTTCGTCGGCGTGGTTAAAGAGGTTGCCTGCATAGTGGTACATCTCGTTCAGGCGAAGGTCCGAAGGGTGGGTAAAGGCCATGAAGTTCTGCTTGCGGGCAAAGACCCCCAGAAAATACTCCAAAATGGTCGCTTCCAGCTCGCTGTCGAAGTTTTGCAGGCTGTTGGAGAGCAAAATACCCTCGCCGCGCTGTTTGTTGCCCACCTTGTGGGTGATAATGGTCCGGACGGTTGCTTGGCTGAAATTCATGGGCTGATTGTAGTCTAAAAGCGCTTTTGATAGACATGGCAATAGGGCAAGGTGCCCTTTCGCTCGTAGTAGTCCTGGTGGTTTTCTTCCGCAGGGTAAAAGGTAGTGGCCGCCTTGACTTCGGTCGCCACGTCATACCCCTTGGCCGTTAAAAGCCCGATCAGCTTGTCAATGGTCCGCTTCTCCTCCGGACGGCTGAAAAAGGCCACGCTTTTATATTGCGGGCCGATATCGGGCCCCTGCCCGTCTTTTTGGGTCGGGTCGTGGATCTCGAAAAAGAGCCGGGCCAGCGTTTCGTAATCGACCTGGGCCGGGTCGTAGACCACCTTCACCGTCTCCACGTGGCCGCTCTTTTTGCCGCTCACTTCCCAATAGGTCGGGTTGGCGATGTGGCCGCCCATGTATCCGGAGACCACCTCCTTGACCCCTTTGAGTTTTTCAAAATGGTGCTCCATCCCCCAAAAACAGCCGCCGGCGAAATAGGCGACCTTGGGCAGGGGATTGAGCGGAATGAATTTAAGCGCAAGGGAGTTGACGCAGTGGCGGGTGTCTTTGGCGGTCATCTTTTCGCCCTCGAAGACGTGGCCCAGATGCGCCCCGCAGTTGGCACAGACGATCTCCGTGCGGTAGCCGTCCTTGTCCGGAACACGCTTGATGGCCCCTTTGATCTCGTCATCGAAACTGGGCCAGCCGCAGTGGGATTTGAACTTGTCCGTCGAATGAAAAAGC
>QKHD01000406.1 GCA_003250175.1 Helicobacteraceae bacterium | reverse complement strand
CCTGTATAACGGTCCAAAAACCGTTTTGATGTTTTTCTGAATAACCAAGAGTGTTTCGTTATTACTTTTTATCGCGAATCCAAAGCGGGGATTACGTCATATAATTTAAACAATCGCTCCGGATTTCCCTCCATATCCTGCAAAAAAACAACGTGCAAAATAGCGCTTCTCACACCAGACAAATGCGCATTATATGACGCTTTATACATGCTTTTATTTAAGCTGCACCGCCCCATAATGATGCAATTTTCGTACTTTATATTAAAGGATTTTCCATGAAAACCAGCGCACGCAACGAACTCAAAGGCAGCATTACCGAGATCAAGGCCGGTCAGGTCAACAGCGAAATTGTTATGGATCTTGGCGAGGGGAAGGTGCTTAAATCGCTTATTACGAACGATGCGGTCAGCGAGATGGGTCTGAAAAAAGGCGAAACGCTTTACGCAATCATCAAATCTTCCTTTGTCCTGATCTCCAAAGACAAACCCGGAAAGATCAGTGCCCGCAACGTTCTTGAAGCAAAAGTCAGCGATATCAAAAAGGGCATGGTCAACTTCGAAGCCAAGCTCACCATGGGCAGCCACACCCTGACCACCGTGATCACGGAAGAGGCAGCCGAAGACCTCGACCTCAAAGCCGGCGATACCGTCTACGCGATCATCAAAGCCAGCTCTATTATTCTGGCTAAATAATCTATTTGATCAGCCCGCTTATCGTCTTAAAGGCTTCGTGGCGGGCGCCTTCCAACAGCTCGAACAAAACCGATTCGTAGGTCGTGGGGATCACCCCGGCCTGCACCATCCGTGCAAAGGCCACTTTTGTATCGTAGGGTTTGCGCGAACCGACACAGTCCATCACTACGACAGGTTTTTTCCCTTTTTCCAGCAGATCCAGTGCCGTCTGCAGGACGCAGATATGGGTTTCGATCCCGAACAGCACCACATACTCCTGCTCATACCCACACAACACCTCCATGGTTTCACCGTTTTTACAGCAGGAAAAGCTCGTTTTTTCCAACCCGCTGTATTCACCTAGAATATTCCGGAGGGGTTCAACGATCTCTCCCAGTCCCTTTTTGTATTGCTCATTGACCAAGATGGGAAGATCGAGGGCTTTGCACCCTTTGAGAAGAATCTCCATTCTTGCCAGCAGCGCGTCGGCATCGTGCATATGAGGCAGCAGGCGTTCTTGGACATCGACGAGCATCACCAGGGTATTGTTTACAGTCAGCATGGGCGGCCTTTTTATTTTTCCGCCATTGTAAAAAAACTACCCTAAAGCTCCCTTTCCACCCTGCTCTGTTATATTTACAACATGAACACCGAATAAAGGAACCATCATGGCAAGTGAATACAGCTTTGACATCTCGGCCAAGGTCGACCTGGGCGAGCTAAAAAACGTCCTGGAGCAATCCCGTAAAGAGGTTGACAACCGCTACGATTTCAAGGGCAACACCAAAGAGATCGACTACAACGAAAAGGCCAAGACCATCACCATTACCGCCGACACCTCCAACAAGGCCGATGCGATCTATGACATCCTGCTGGCCAAGGCGGTCAAGCGCAACATTGTCCCTGCCGCCTTTGAAAAGGGCGAATTCGAAACCGTCGGTCAGGGCAAGACCAAGGTTGTCATTACCATCAAAGACGTCATCAGCCAGAAAGATGCCAAAGACATTATTGCCGAAATCAAAAAGAGCAAGATCAAGGTACAGGCAACCATTCAGGGTGAAGAGATCCGCGTCAAGGGGAAATCCAAGGATGACCTTCAACAAACCATGGCGCTGGTTCGTGGCATGAAGATCGAAGCGCCCCTCGTATTTGATAACTTCCGTTAAGTCTCCGGAGACAATGCCGATTTAAAGATATAATTTTTTTTAATATTCTCGGAGGTTTTATGAAGAGTATCAACGATATTTCCATCAAAGCGAAAGCCGGTATTGCCATTACGTCGGTTTTTGTCGTCGTCATCCTGGCCGTCATCTTTTTGAAGGTC
>QKHD01000370.1 GCA_003250175.1 Helicobacteraceae bacterium | reverse complement strand
AGCGTGGTGCCCATGCAGACAAGGGTGGCGGTAAGCAGGTGACGGGTCATGATCCGGATTCCTTCGGTGGGGTTGGGGCCAGGCCGGTGGGGCTGCCCAGGGCGCGGTAGAGGGTGATGCGGTAGGCCAGCAGATTGTAGCGGGCGGTAATGAGGCTCCGCTCCGTTTCATGCAGGGCTTCCAAAGCTGTGAGTACGGGAAGGTAGTCGCTGATGCCCTGCAGGTACTGGGCCTGGGTCTCGTCTACGGTTAGCTGCAGCACCGCCCGGCGCTCTTCGAGGCGCTTGAGGTAATCGCGCTGCTGGGCCTCCTGGTAGAGGGTGTTTTCCACCTCTTCCATGGCCTGCAGGTAGAGGGCGCCGTAGGCGGCGAGCTGCTCTTCATAGACGGCGCGGTTGCGGCTGACCTCCGCCTTGCGCGCCCCCCAGTCTAAAAGCGGCTGCAACAGCGACGCACTGAGCAGGCCCAGCGGTCCGGAGTAGGTTAGGCTTTCCGTCTGGTAATAAGAAGCCCCAAGGGTCAGGGAAGGAAGCCGCCCGGCAATGGCCGCCCCGATCCCCGCATCCGCAGCCACCAGACGGCGCTGCTGGGCTCTTAGGTCGGGTCGGTGCGTCAGCAGCTCTGAGGGCACCCCGACGGCCTTCGGCATGGGTACATCCAGCAAGCTTCCACTTTTTACAAGGCGGTCTTTGCCATCCGGAATCTCACCCAAAAGGGTATCGAGACGGTTTTCGTAGGTACGCAGTTCGGCTCTGGCCGAGGGGATCAGGCTTTCGCTGGCGGAGAGCTGGCTTTTTTGCTGCAAAATCTCCACCGAGGTGCCCACACCGTTTTGAAACCGGAGCATGACCAGATCAAGGTAGTGGGTATCAAGCCGCACCTGCTCTTTTAAAAGGTCCAGCTTCTGGCGGGCGGCCAGAGCGCCGTAATAGGCTAGGGCCACTTCGCTGCCGAGGCTCAGCCGCAGGGCTTCGGTGTCTTCCATGCGGGCCAGGGTCTCCATGGCATCGGCCAACTCGGCGTTTTCGAGGCGGTCAAAAAGGTCGACCTCCCAGCCAAAGGCCAGCCCCGCCTGGTAGGTGTTGCGGGTGCGGTCCTTTTCAAAACGGTGGGTTCCGGAGGCTTCGAGGTTGAGCGTGGGCAGCCCGGCACTCTCCGAAATGCGGGCAATGGCCCGGGCCTGTTTGAGTCTGGCCAGGGACTGTTTGAGGTCGTAGTTGTTTTTCAGGGCCTGATCGATCAAGGCGGCAAGCTGCGGGTCGTTAAAGGCGGTGTACCAGACGGGAAGATTTTGGGCGGGTTTTGAGGAAGCTAGGGAGAAGGCGGCTGTCGTGTTCATATCGAGCTGCGGGCTGCGTTCGACCGTATGGACGCTGCATCCGGCGACCAACATACAACACACAATTCCGGTCACCGCAATGGAACGACCCACGTATACTCCTGCCTGACGTCATTTGGGGAGCATCCTACCATGATTTGGGTCAAAGAATGTAAATAATCGGTAATACACTTTGGATTATCGAACGGCTGTTTTAGCTGACCGGTTCCTTGTTAAACTCAATAATAAACCGCGCCCCCCTCGGAGAATTTTCGGCCAGAATCCGCCCGTAATGGTGCTCTTCGATGATCATGCGGGACATGTAAAGACCGATTCCCGTCCCTTGCGCGGCAAATTTGGATGAGAAGTAGGGATTAAAAATTTTATCCATGATCTCGTCAGGAATACCGACGCCGTTATCTTCGATAATCACCTTTTTAAAGGGCCCGTCAACGACTTCGACGGAGATGACTCCTTCGTGCTCCGGAAACTTCATCTGGCGTTCTAAAATGGCATCTTTAGCATTGTTGATAATATTTAAAAAGACCTGGCTGAGGCTTCTTTTATAGCCGTAGACTTCAAAATCTCCGGCACTAAGCTGCAGCGTGATTTTCTTTGATTTTAGCTGGACGCCGATCAGGGAGTTGACCTCTTTGAGGGATTCTTGGATCGTAAAGTGCTCTTTTTCCTTATTGGGTTTGAAGAAATTACTGAAGTCGTTGATCGTATCGGACATAAAACGAATCTGCCCCAGCGCCATCGTAACATTTTCGTCCAGATAGCTTTTATTCAGCTCGCCATATTCGTAGGCATCCGCAAAATCCTGGATAATCAGCCCGATAGAGCTAAGGGGTTGGCGCCACTGGTGGGCAATGGCGCTCAGCATCTCGCCCATAAGGGCAAAGCGGGACTGTTCCAGCATCATTTTCTGCTGGCGCTCCCGCTTTTCCAGCTCCTCTTCGACCCGTTTTTCCAGGGTTTCGTTGGTCTCTTTGAGTTTTTCCCGCAGGTGGTAGTCTTCGGATACATCTTTGGTATTGACCAAAAATCGCTTGCCGTCGGGCAGAAGGGCGATGGACATGCTCACGATCAGCTCTTTGCCGTCCTTGCGCAGGCACATTTTCTCAAAGTTCTCGATGTAGCCTTTTTCCAGCGCTGTCGCAACAGCCACCCTTGCCTGCTCGACGTATGCGGGAGCACTTAATTTAATGCATGACTGCTGCATCAGCTCTTCTCTGGTGTATCCGGAGAGTTCCATGTAGATATCGTTAAAATCAAGAAAATTCGTCTCCAGGTCGACGATGGCAATGCCGTCACGGGAGAGTTTGAAGATGGTTTCAAACTCCTCTTTTTGTTTTTGCAAGGCCTCTTTCCGCTGCAAAGCATCCGTCTCTGCCCGTTTTCGCATAAGAAATTTTTCGATGTCGTCTGCGGTCATCTGCAAAAGTTTCTCGTCGAAATCGGTGTAGTGCTCCGGCTTGTTTCCCACACCTACAATCATCCGGACACTGTCACCGTCGAGTACAGGGGCACTCATGTGGCGCACCACGGTAAAATGCCCCTGGGGCAGGCCTTTTTTTCCTTCGGCGGTCTCGTAATCGTTATGAACCACGACCCGTTTCAGCCTGGCCGCATCGGCCCATATTCCCGCACTTTCCAACGGATAGTGGCTATCGTGTACCGTTTTACAGTGGTTGAGTGCCTCGTTATTCCATGTTAACAGGGTAATGTGATTTTGGTCATCATGAACCGTATGCAGATACCCGATTTTGCTCTCGGTAATCTCCACCGCAATATCGAGTGCCGCATGGGCGAGCTCCTCTTCGGAGAGTTTGGGGGCCTGCTTGTTAAGCTCCAAAAGCATCTCGAGGCGTTTTTCGTTTTTCTTCCGGAAGGCCTCTTCTTTGCGGTATTTTTCTTCGGCCAGCTTCTGCTCGGTAATGTTATAGACCGTTCCAATGGAGCGCAACGCACTGCCCTCGGCATCAAACTCCGTATCACACTGCTCTTCGACCCATTTGACCCGGCCGTCCGGCATCAGCAGGCGGTGGGTGATCTGATACTTCTCCTTGGTCACCAAAGAGTTATTGTAGGCATCGGCCACCTTCCGCCGGTCTTCAGGATGGATCACCCCCAAAAAGGCTTCGTAGGAAGGCTGAAACGTCGCTTTGTCCAGTTCGAAAATATCAAAAATCTCTTCGGTCCAGCTTAGATTATTGCTCCGGAGATCCAGCTCCCAGATCCCCAGCTTGGCCACTTTTTGAGATTTTTGTAGTTGTCTGAGGGTATCTTCAAGACGGTGTTCGTGCTCTTTTTGGGTGGTAATATCGGTAAAGACCCCGTATACGAAGGTTCCTTTTCGGTAATAACGGGCTTCGCACCACTTGACATCGCCGTTGCGGCAGGCGACTTTGACAATGATGGGATAGGAGTGGGGTTTGTTCTGGGATTCGGCATCGTTGATCATCGCATCCCAGCGCTGTTGCACGTCGGCCCGATAGACCGGATCCGGATAGGCGAAGGCGAACCATTTTTCCAGAGTGTCAATCTGGGAGCTTTCCCATCCGAACATCTCTAAAAAATAGCTGTTGTAATGGTTGGGTAACGTACCCGTAGCATCCGCCCGTGCAATACCGACGGGAAGATCGTTGACAAACTCAAAAAGGTACGCGAAATCATTCATGCTCTAGGTCGCCTGTGAATATTATGAGCCATCTTACAAAAGTTTTACTTATCCGTGTGAATGGATTTAAGTTTTATAAAACCTTTTAAGAAGGGTGTCGTATAATGAACTAACTTATCTTTAAAGAGCTGCCATGACACTGACATTTTTAGGAACCGGGAGCGCCTTTACCGTGGGCGGAAACTGGCAATCTAATCTCTACCTTGAAAACGAAAAAGGCCATCGGCTCTTAATCGATGCCGGAAGCGACGTGCGCCACGCCATGTACGAACAGGGCCTTAGCTACCGCGACTTCTGCGGACCCAACAACGGCATCTACATCTCCCACTGCCACGGCGATCATGCCCAGGGGCTGGAGTACTTCGGATTTACCTCCATGTTTGACCCAACCGTGGAAAAACCCAATCTTTTTCTGAGTAAAAGTCTGGTGCAGCAGGTGTGGGAAAACGGCCTTCAGGCCGCCATGGGGTCGATTCAGGGGGATATTGTCAATCTGGAAAGCTACTTTAGCGTCAAACCCATCGACGCCAACTGCACCTTTAAATGGAGCGGCGTCGACTTTCAGCTGGTACAGACCGTTCACATTATGAACGGCTTTGCCATCGTGCCCAGCTACGGGCTGCTTTTTACGCTCAATAAAACCAAAATCTTCTTCACCGGCGACACCCAGCATGCACCCAATCAGATTCTGGACTTTTACAAAATGGCCGACATCATCTACCAAGACTGCGAAACCAGCCCCTATAAAAGCGGTGTCCACGCCAACTACCAGGACCTCAAAACCCTGCCCGATGAGTTCAAGGCAAAAATGTGGCTCTACCACTACCAGCCCGGACAGCTCCCCGACGCCAAGGCCGACGGCTTTGCGGGCTTTGTGGAAAAAGGGCAGAAGTTTAGCTTCTAAATCCCCATCTGAGTGCCAGCCGGCACTCCTTCAATCAAACTAATTAAAAACCGCTCTCAACGACAGCGTGGTGGTTGATGGCAACCTGCCATTTGTTATTGATGTTGTCCCAAAAGGCAAAGCCCTCTTCCGTATCGACCCAGGAAAAAATCTTGGAGTTGGAGTAGCCGAGCCACAGGCCCGGAGCCGTATCGAGGGTGCGCTCCGGCTTGCCCTGGGAGAGGAAACCTTCCAGTACCCCCTCTTTTTCCAGCCATGCTTTAAAGACCAGTTTGCGCTCGGTGTCAACGTAGTGCTCCCACTCCGTATGGGACCAGAGTTCGTCCATGGGAAGGTTTTGTTTTTGCCCGGTGATATGACGGAAAGGATTTTTGTAACCTGGGTCAAATTCGACAAAAGAAGCACCGCCGTCCGGAGTGAGCTTGCATCCGGAGATGAGTTTGGTAAATAACTGGGTATAGTCGATGGCCATGTGTATACTCCCCGATTGATATAGGTTCTTTTTCAAAAGTGATTTATTGTACTGGGGTGAGACTTAGTGAAAATTGAGTGATTTTAAAAGAAGTGGCGCACGGGGAGGGATTCGAACCCTCGATACCCGGTTAGGATATGCACCCTTAGCAGGGGTGTGGTTTCAGCCACTCACCCACCTATCCGCAATGAAGAAGCGCAATTATAAACCGCAGTCTATAAAATCACGCTTAACTTATTTGATTGAAGCGAGGATTTCCGCCGTAATTTTCGCGGGGTCTTCCGCTTTGTAAATGGGGCGCCCGACAACGATAAAGTCGACTTTGTTTTCCGTGGCGACCGCCGGGGTGGCGATACGCTTTTGATCGTCGCTGCTGCTGCCCTCCGGACGGATACCCGGCGTCAGGGTAATAAACCCGTCAGCGGTTTTGGACTTAATATCCAGGCTCTCGTGTACGGAGCAGACGACGCCGTCGAGTCCGGAGGCGTGGGCGTCCTGGGCGAACTGGGCTGCCTTGGCGGCGATCCCTTCGCCGTAGACGGCCTGAAAGCCTGATTCATCAAAGCTGGTCAAGGCCGTGACGGCCAAAACCAGGGGGCGTTTGCCATTGCCAAGGCGGGCCATGACGGTCTCCATTGCTTCGCGGCCTGCGCTGGCGTGGACGTTAAACATATCAATGGGCAGCGCTGCGATACTTTCGGCGGCATCGGCCATGGTGTTGGGAATGTCGTAGAGTTTCAGATCGAGGAAAATCTTAAACTCCGGATTAATCGCCTTGAGCGCTTCGAGAAACTCCCGCCCGTCGCGGATGTAGCTCCGGAGGCCCACTTTCAGCCAGATATCGAAATCTTTAAGCTGGTTGGCTAAAGCGAGGTTTTCTTCCTGGCTGGGAAGGTCGAGGGCGAGGCAGAGTTCCACTTATTCGCCCTTGGCGATCTTGTCGAGAAGACCGTTGATAAACTTGTGGGACTCGTCGGCACAGAGGTCTTTGGCCATGTTCAGCGCTTCGTTGATGATGATCGGCTTGTCGGTTTCCGTCTCGGTCAGCTCATAGACACCCAGGCGCAAAATCGCCTTTTCCACCTTGCCGATACGGTCATAATCCCAGTCTTTGAGGTGGGCGACGATCATCTCGTCCACGGTGTTGATGTTGGCCATGACACCGTCTAAAAGGTTGTCCGCAAACTCGCGCTGCTTGTTGCGGATCTTTTTCTCTTCGTAGATGCCGTCTTTGTTTTTCAGGGCATTGTCATTGCCGCTGTCGAGAGCAAAGAGAATGCTCACCACAGCGATGCGTGCGTCGGTTCGGGTTGCCACTGATTAGAGCTTTTTATAAAGGTTGAGCATCTCGATGATGGTGGTCATCGCTTCGGCGCCCTTGTTGCCGACCTTGCTGCCGGCGCGTTCAATCGCCTGCTCGATGGTGTCGGTGGTAAGCACACCGAAGGCAACCGGTTTACCGGATTGCAGTGCTGCAGAGGCGATCCCTTTGGTGGTCTCGGCGGAGATGTAGTCAAAGTGCGGTGTGGAGCCGCGGATGACCGCGCCCAGGCAGCAGACGGCGTCGTATTTTCCGCCGTCGAGGACTTTTTTCAGTGCCAGGGGCAGTTCGAACGCGCCGGGGACAAGGATAATGTCCAGGTTCTCTTCCTTGCCGCCGTGGCGAATAAAGGAGTCTTTCGCACCCTCGACCAGACGGTCGGTGATGATGTGGTTAAAACGTGCGTTGATAACAGCGACCTTTTCGCTGCCGTTAAGGCTAAGATTTCCCTCGATAATCATGGCTTTCCCTTTAGTGAATCGTTACGCAATTGTAGCGTATGCCACATTAGTATGGAAGGTGCAAAAAGAATAGGGTATAATCTCCCTCTCAGAATTCACATGTAAAGCTGATACGGCCAAAGGCACTCATGCTTTAGATTTGAGTTTTGCCCCATCATCCCCAAAGGAATTACCATGGCAACTACCCTCATTATCGGAGCCGGCGGCGTCGGACGCGTCGTCGTTCACAAATGCGCGATGAACCGCGACACTTTCAGCGACATCACCCTCGCCAGCCGAACCAAAGCCAAGTGCGACGAGATCGCCGAAGAGGTCGCGGCCATGGGCCGCGGCACCGTTAAAACCGCCCAGGTCGACGCCGACAGCGTCGACGAACTGGTTAAACTGATCGAGAGCGTCAAGCCCGCCATCGTCATCAACGTGGCCCTGCCGTACCAAGACCTCACCATCATGGAAGCCTGCGCCAAAACCGGCGTCGACTACCTCGACACCGCCAACTACGAGCATCCCGATACCGCGAAGTTCGAGTACAAAGAGCAGTGGGCCCGTGAC
>QKHD01000299.1 GCA_003250175.1 Helicobacteraceae bacterium | reverse complement strand
TCCGGAGCAGGTCGCTCTCATCCAGGTCATAGCGGGCAAATTCGAAGGAATCGGCCAGTTCGTTTAAAATACGCTCTTCCTGAGTGATAGTGTCGACGGGTTGGGGCACTTTTTCCGGGATGGGCGTCCAGACGGCGGCGAGTCTGGCGCGGAGCTCTTCTTCGTAGGTCATGGGCATATTATACCATTTAGGGCTGGATGACAAGGCCGGTAGCCAGCCTGGAAAAGTTGGGGCTAAAGAGGTGGCTGCGGTCGGGGTAGATCAGCACCCAGGCGATGTCGGGAAAGCGGCGGAGAAATTCGGGAGCCTCCTCTTTGGTCATCATCCCCACCGCCGTGGCCAGGGCGTCGATGAGGGTGTTGGCGTTGCGGGCGATGAGGGTGACGCTGACGGCTCCGGTTTTGGGCTGGCCGGTTTTGGGGTCGAGCAGGTGGTGATGGGTGCTGTTTTTAATGTAGCGGCGGTAGGTGCCGCTGGTGGAGACGGAGGTAAACGGGGCCAAGGTGGTAAAGCGGGCGAAGGCCGAGCTCTCATCCCACGGGTCGGTGATGGCCACGTCGCATACATTAAGACAGAGGATATCCCCGCTGGCGGCGATCTGTCCGGAGGTGACTCCGGATCGTATCAGCAGGGCACTGGTTTTTTGCACCGCGTACCCTTTGGCAATGCCCCCGAAATCCAGCTGCATTCCGGAGGGCAGGGCGAGGATGGGGGCCTCTTCGTCCAGGGTGGTAAATCCGGAGGCCTGGGTGAGGGTTTTGAGTTCGGAAGCCTCCGGAATACGCTCGTGGTCGGTTCCGAAGGCGTAGGCCTTTTTCGTAAAGCGCCCCACGCTGGGGTCAAAGAGACCGTCCGTCAGGGCATAAACGGCCTTGGCGTAGCCCAGCAGTTCCCGCATCGGAAATGATGGGGTGAGGGTGGCACCCTGGTTGAGGCGGCTGATTTCAGAGTCCGGTTTGTAGGTGGAAAAGCGGCGGTCGACCCCTTCTAAAACCTGGAAGGCCGGTTCACGGAGGTCGCTGTTTTGTTCGGGCAGGGTGAGGGTGACAAAGGTGCCCATGATCACCCGGGTGGTGCTCTCCTGAGCAAAAACCGGAAGCAGCATCAGCAACAACAAGGCGGTAAGTCGCATTCGCACCTCGCGCTTAATGAGTTCGTGTTACTATAATGAATTAGGCTTAAAGATATTGCACAAGCGAAAGGACAGCGCATGGCAATTAGTGCAGAAAAGCAGCTTGAGATTTTGCTGCGACTGGGCAAGGCGATTTCGAAGGATAAGGACATAGACAGGTTGCTTCCCACCATCGGGGAGCTGACGCGGGATATTCTCGGGGCGGACCGCTGCTCGATCTTCATTCACGACCGTCTCCACAACGAACTCTGGACCAAGGTGGCCCACGGGATGGAGGAGGTGATCCGGATTCCGGACAACAAAGGCATTGCAGGCTTCGCCTTTTTATCCAACGAAATCCAGATTGTCGTCGACGCCTACAACGACTTCCGTTTTAATCAGGAAGTGGACAAAAAGACCAACTACCAGACCAAAACCATCCTGGCCGTGCCGCTGATGGGCAACAGCGGCGAAGTGCTGGGGGTATTTCAGGCCCTGAATAAGAACGACGGTATCTTTACCAACGTGGATGCGGAGCTGCTGGAGCTTATTGCCAACTATGTCAGCGCCGGGTTTGAAAATGCCCTGCTGGTCAGGGAACTGCAAAGCTCCCGCCGCAAGCTGATCGAAAAACTCTCCACCGCCGCGGAGTTTAAGGACGAAGAGACCTCCATGCACACCAAGCGGGTGGGGCACTACAGCGCCATCATGGGCACGCATTACGGGCTTGATCCGGACGAGGTGGAAAAACTCCGTCTCACCGCCCCCATGCACGATGCGGGCAAGATCGGGATCGAAGATATGATCTTAAAAAAACCGGGCAAGCTGACGGATGAGGAGTTTACCCGGATGAAAGAGCACCCGATGATCGGGTACGAACTGCTCTTTGATCCGGACGACGATCTGCTCATCATGGCGGCATCCATTGCCAAGGAACACCACGAAAAGTGGAACGGCAAGGGTTACCCGCATGGTCTTAAGGGGGAAGAGATTTCACTCTATGCGCGGATTACGGCGATTGCCGACGTCTTTGACGCCCTGACCTCCGAGCGCCCCTACAAACGGGCGTGGAGTGTGGACGAAGCGTTGGATCTGCTGAAAAAAGAGCGGGGCGAGCACTTTGATCCGGTACTGGTCGATATCTTTTTAGACCGGATCGATGAGGTGCTGGAAATTTATGAACAGCTAAAAGATTAGGCGAGCAGGTCGAGCAGGGTACCCATCATCTCGTCCTGGGTACGGATGGCGTCGGCATTGGCTTCGGCCGCTTCGGGGATGACGATCTGGTCGGTCATCTCCCGAACCATCTCGACGGGCTGATTGGTTGGCGTACTGCTTAGTGTCGGGTTGGAACCCGGGCCTTCGTTAATGGTGCTTTGAACAGCGCTGTTATTGCGGTTGGTAGCATTGGCGACATTGCTTGCGCTGTTGTCGAGCCAGCCCTGATAGGCGTTCAGGGAAGAAACGGATGATGTCATCATATAAACCTCCTCGTGGCTAATGAATCCATTATAACCTTTTTTGATGTCAATTGGCAACGGAAAAAATATGGTATTATTGTCGTAATAGAAGGACGAAAACCATGAAAATCATGATCATAGACGATTCAAAAACTGCGCGGCTGATGCTGAAAAAAGCACTTCCCGAGCCCCTTGCCGACACGGCGGAGGTGGTGATGTTTGAAAACGGGCAGGAGGGGCTGGACGCGTATCGCGAATCCCGTCCGGACATCGTGTTTTTGGATCTGACCATGCCCGTCATGGACGGCTACGCCTTTTTGGAAAACATGCAAACCATCGATAAAACGGCGGTGGTGATTGTGGTCTCCGCCGATATCCAGCAATCTGCCAAGGAGCGTGTCCACGCCCTGGGCGCCAAGGCAATGGTTCGCAAACCCGTCAACCCAGCAACGCTCAAGGCGCTGCTGGATGATTTTGCCCCCAGAGGTCACTGAGATGCCTGCCGAACTGCTGAGTGCAGATGAAAAAGACGCCCTCCAGGAGCTGATGAATATCTCCTTCGGGGTCGCCTCCTCCATTATCAGCGACTCGCTAAACAGCTTCTCCACCATGCCTCTGCCCAAGATCGACGCTATGGATCTTCCCCAGCTGGAGGCCTATTTTGACGAGAAGTTTCGGGGGATTACCCAGTGCTATATCGTCACCCAGCTCTTCCGCAACCGTTTTGACGGCGAATCGGTCTTTATCATCGACGACGATTCGGCCATGCGCCTGAGCAGCCTGCTTTTGGAGAGCGACGAGCTGGGCAAGGAAGATGTCCAGGCTTCGGTACTGGAGATTACCAACATCATCTCCTCCGCCTGCATCGGCAAACTGGTGGAGCTTCTGGATGCGCAGATTTTCTTTAACCCGCCCGTCATCGAATCGACCTGCCACATCGGCGAGAGCGTGCTGCGCCTTTCCAAACGGGAAGGGATGGAGTTTACCAAGGTGATCATCATCGAAACCAAGCTCGAATTTGAAACGGAGCAGATCACCGGTTACCTGCTGTTTCTCACCAAAGAGAGCTCCTTCGTCTGGCTCAAAGAGGCCCTGGGCCGATTTTTGGATGACCTCTGATGCAAAACCGGATTTTCCTCAACTCCCTGAACCACGGCGTCATTATTTTGGACACGGACCTTCGGGTGCGTTTCTGGAACGCCTGGCTCTGTGCCTACACCGGAGTCGAGGTTGATCCGGATGCGGGAAGCCGGCTCGATGTGCTCTTTCCGGAGGTGGATGTCCGGACGCTCAAACGCAAGATCAAAAACGCCCTGACCCTCAAAACTCCCAGTTTTATCGATGCCAGCGTCAGCCACTATCTCTTTAAAATTCCCGTGGACAAGATCACCTACTCCAGTTTCGAGTACATGCAGCAAAACGTCACCATCGCGCCCTATGATCTGGAAGCGGGGCTGGTGAGTCTCATGATCTACGATCAGACCCCGCTTTTGGAGATGAAACAGCGCCTCATGGGCTTTAACCGCGAGCTGGAACAGCGGGTCAAGGCCGCTGTGGAGGAGAACCGCCGCAAGGACATGCTCCTGCAGCAGCAGTCCAAGCAGGCGGCCATGGGGGAGATGATCAGCGCCATCGCCCACCAGTGGCGACAACCCCTCAACAGCATCTATGCTATCGCCCAGGATTTCGAAGACGCCTTCGAACACGGTGAGATCGACAAAGAGTATGTCAGCGAAATCTCCCAGGAGATGAGCAACCAGATCGATTACATGAGCCAGACCATCGAGGACTTTAGAAACTTCTTCAAACACAACCGTTCCAAGGTCTATTTCTCCCCCGTGGAGACGGTCAAGCAGGTCTTTGTCTTGCTTAGCTCCCAGCTTAAAGGCAGCACCATCGGCTACGCCCTGACCAACGACCTGCCCAAAGAGGGCAAACTTTTCGGCTATGAAAACGACCTCAAGCAGGTGCTGATTATTCTCATCAACAATGCGCGCGACGCCATTGTTGCCGCAACCCAAAAGGGTGTTCTTAGCCATGGCGGCGGAAACGTGTCGATTCATATCAAAGATGGGGAAAACGGCGAGACGGTGATTTTGGTGATGGACAACGCGGGCGGGATCGATCCGAAGAATCTGGAAAAAATTTTCGAGCCCTACTTTACCACCAAGCCGGACGACAAGGGCACGGGGATCGGGCTGTTTATTGCCCGGCGGATTATCGAAGGGCAGTTTGACGGAACGATCACCGCGGAAAACACCGCCGATGGGGCGATGTTTATCCTGCGGCTGCCCCACCGGGAGGCTTAATTTCCTAAAAGGTGCTCGTAGCGCTGGTCGGTGAGGGTCTTTAAGAAGGCCACCAGGGCGGCAACCTGCGTGTCATTCAACGTGGTGGCGCTGGTAAGCTCCGTGGTGCTGATATTCTGGTCGGTCTCCGGATCAGCCCAGGCAACACCCGTCTCCGGATTGATCGTATTGCTCGATCCGGAGACAAAATGGTCGTAAAAGCGCACGACCGTTTCCAGATCGGCGAAGACGCCGTTGTGCATGTACGGGCCTGTCACCGCGACGTTGCGCAGGGTGGGCACCTTGAACATGCCGCGGTAGTCCTCATCACCCAGGTGATTGGCCAGTCCGGAGTCGTTAAAGTCGCTGCCCCAGTGGGTGAGCAGCGTGGGGTTGGACGGTACGCCGATGTTGTGGTACTGGTAGTTGCTAAAGGTCTCGTTGGCCGTGGCCAGACCGGTGTTAATCATGTGGCAAAGGCTGCAGTTGGTGTTGCTCTCGCTAAAGAATAGATCCATCCCCAGACTCTCCGCCGTAGTCCAGCCTCCCTCTTCCAGACACTCGTTGACCGGATCGACCCGGTCCTCCGCGATACACGCCAGGTAGCGGTCGTACTTGGAATCAAACGGGGCAAAGGTATCGGTGCGCTCAAAGGCGGCGATGCTGCTCTTCATCGCTTCATAGGTGGCGTTGGCATCGTCAAAAATGCTCTCACCGAAGAGGCGTTTAAACTGGGTGACGTAGGTGTCGTTCTCCTGAATCCGGGCGACGACATCCGCCTTGGAGGCCATGCCCATCTCCAGCGGGTTTAGGGGCGGGCCGCCCGCCTGGTCTTCCAGTTTTGAGGCGCGGCCGTCTAAAAACTGCCCGCCCACATAGCGCCCGGCGTCGCTGTCGTAGGAAAACGCCGGAATGAAGCTGGCATACGCCGCCGTGGGGGCGTTGCGGTCGCCGATGGAGACGCCGTCATCCCCCAAAGAGACCGCTCCGGAGACGGTCAGTCCGGAGATGTCGTTGCTGCGGTTGTCCGCAAAGCCGTGCTCCGGATTGTGACAGGTGGCACAGGACTGGGTCCGGTTGGCGGAGAGGTTGGCATCGCTAAAGAGCGCCGCCCCCAGGGTCGCCTGGGTCAGGGTCGAGGCGGGGGTTTTGGAATTTTCAGAGCTGCCGCAGCCCAGAATCAAAAAGCCAAAGGTCAGGGTTATCAGAATCGTGCGCATGGGGTTCTCCTAGAAAATGAAGCCGAGGTTGGCGTTAAAGACGTTTTCATCCGCCAGTGTGGCGGCACTGCCGTAGTCGCGGACCCAGTAGTCCACCTTGACGGAGACCATCGGGGTGGGGTAGTAGGTGATCCCCGCGGTGTACTCCAAAAAGGCGTTGTTATCCGGGTAGAGCGTGACATCGTCGCCGTCCATATCGAGGCGTTCGATTTCGCCGAAGAGGTAGAGGGCGCTCTTGCTGCCGCTGCCGTTTAAGAGGTCGTAGCCGACGGTGAGGTACTGCCCGTTGACGCTGGAGGAGATGACGCTGGTGCCGTCATTGCCCGGGAGGGCGTCCACATCGCCGTTCAGGCTGCCATAAACGGCCAGGGTTTTGATATCCCAGCCGTTGTCGCGGTAGGCGGCGTGGATTTCCGCCATGCCGATGCCCACCTTCGCATCACCGGTCTGGCCGCTGGCCGTTCCCGGGCGGTCCTCTTCCAACACGGTGCTCTGGCCAAAGTAGGCGGAACCGCCCAGGCTGAAGCCTCCGGAGGCGGATTCGATCCGGACGACACCGCTGAGATCATCCGTAAACTGTCGCGCACCCAGACGACCCTGCTGGATAAAACGCCCTTCGATAAAGGCACCCGCATCCGGAGAGGTGACGATTCCGGCGTAGTAGTCCAGTCCCGCCACTTTCCCGTGCATCAACGCCCCGTTGGTGTGCCAGGTGGAGGGGATAATGTAGGTCTCCACCGTGGGTCGGTCGGCGGTGAGGAAGGCGACGGGTTCGTGGTTGAGGTTGGTGATCCCCATGGGGACGAGCACGTGGCCGATCCGGAGGTTGTAGCTTTCATCCAGCAGGAAGTCGAGGTAGGAAAACTCGACGATGGCGTATTTGTAGTTGTTCTCGTCGTCGCTGCGGGAGCCGCCGTCTTCAAACTCGATCTCCGTGTTCATGATGATCCAGTCGTTGAATTTGTACCCGAAGTAGGGGATGAAACGCAGGATATTCGTCTCCAGCTTGTTGCGGGTGTCGTTGGCCGTATCGTCGGCGTAGTTTTTATAGTCGATGTATTTTTTCAGACGGTATTCGCCGTAGCCGCCGATGGAGAGGGCGTCGCTGGAGTGGTAGACCTTGGAGGCCGCTTCGCCCAGGGAGGTGTAGCTTTGGAAAACATCCCCTCCGGAGGCGGTGGCGCCGCTGCTTTGCAGTGTGGCCAGCTCTTCCAAAATGGCGCCGTTGCTGGTTTGCTGTTCGGCTTTCAGGCTGCTCAGCTGGGCTTTGAGCTCGTCAATCTGGCGCTGCAGGTCGGCTTCGCCCGCCATCAGGGCGGAGCTGAGCAAAAATGGGGCTAGGAGGTGTCGTTTCATCGGGATGTTCCTTTCATCTTCAGGGGTTCGAACAGTAAAGCCGCGAGGCTGGTGTGGAGGGCTCTGCCCAGACCGAATCGCCGGATTTTATGATCCGGAATAACCAGGGAGCCGAAAACCCGGTCCCAGAGTGCCAGGGTGCCGCCGTAGTTGGTCTGGGCACCCTCCTTGGTGTGGTGAAACTGGTGCATGGCCGGGGAGACCAGCCAGCGTTCCGCCTTGCCGAAACGGATCGGCAGGTGGGAGTGGCGCAGATTGGCCCCGGCAAAGGCGCTGATAA
>QKHD01000053.1 GCA_003250175.1 Helicobacteraceae bacterium | reverse complement strand
ATGCGCTGAAACATGCGACATTTGCCGAGTACTCCAATGAGAAGTTCTTTACTGAGGATTATTGTCGTCTTTTGGATATACAAATTGCGTTAGAAAAGGGTGTATCCGCCCTGAAAAAAGGGAAAAAAAGCGTCTTTAGTGCGACTCCGGAAGGCTATTTCAAGGAGGTGGTCACGTCCATCTCCTATGCCTGGCGCAAACTTGACCGGGAAGAGTATGTTTATGAGTGGGCCATTAACGAAGAGGAGATTTTCCAAGCCGTTGAGTGTGCCGAAGAGAGACAAAGACATATCGGTGGCCTTTTTGAACAAGGCGGTGCGCACGGGATCGCCCCGATGCGTGCCAAGGATGTCTTTACCTACATGGATGATGAAGCCATTCCTAAAGAGCTTCCGCCCCTGCCGTCACCAGCAGATATTACCGTCCCGACAGGCGGACGGATCCGTATCGACGGGATATGGGAACCGGAATGGAAAACACAAGACGGTGAGAAAAAAGGGTGCATGAACTACCTCCTAAACGGCAGCGTTGCACCCTATTACCACGACACCTACGATGAAGAAGCATTCCCCGTCACCTGGCGACTGATATGGGAAGACACCCGCTACCGTGACGGCACTATTCCGGAGGAAGAACAATCGTATCTACCGGTATCCAAAGATTCCCGTGGCGCAGAATGAACGCAATGACTAACATAAAGGGGTGATGATCGTGGTGCATGAGCTTGCTCATCTTAAATAAAAAGAGCATGATAAAGCAACTACGACTCTGAACCATTATGGGAATCTAAATAGGATGAGGATAACGTGCAAGAAAATTTTTAAGGTTTGCATTCTGTTATAATCGTCATCAACGATAGGATAAAAGTAATGAGTGATGATTCTGTATTTTTAGTAACGGAACTTTGGATGATTCCCGGCTCTTTTAAAAAATTCAAAGAGTATAAAATAAAAGTGGACAATATATTGGAAAAATACAACCCTCACTATCTATTTCATAATCATCCTTTCGAGCGGGTATTTGATGCTAATGATGAAACACACCCAACAGGGCTTGGCATTATCAGATTCGAAAATGAAAATCTAGCACGCGCTGCTATTGATGAATTGAGCAGTAATGCTGTAAAAGCTTTAGAAAAAGAGGTTTTTTATCGTATTCGCAGCTATCTTAGTCGGTATGCACCACCTGACGGCTTAAAAGATGGGATGCACTTAGGTTCATAGGTTTTAACTATAGGATCGCGCAGGCGACCTTGGCATGGTTCGGCAAGGATATTTCGCAATTACGAGACGAGGAGTCTATATCCTTAAGTGGCGATGTTTCCGGCACCAAAATGTATTAGAGTTTGGTTCAGAAAAACTGAAAGGGTACTTCAAGTAATTCATTATTCTGATGACCACTCATGGGCTTTTTTGTGTGGCACAACCAATGATATGTCTGATGTAATGAGCGTCAGTATGGAACAGGTTGTTTCAAAAGACAAAACACTATTTGATGCGAGAAATGTAGAACCCGGATGGATGGCCATACGGGAGGACGTTGGTGGAGAATGGCAGAAAATTCAAGATGATGATCTGTAACCAGTTACGTGGTCTCAAAAACCTGCGATCGACTGCTTATTATTGCTCATTTCAAAAGTTATAGCTACAGGAGATATGCATGACGAGTGAAGTATACGACTGGAACCCAATGCCTCATAAGGTAGATATAAAATGTCCGGATTGTTTAGGTCACGCAATATTTGAATTTGCAGAGATTGTTAAAATTGAGCAAAAAAAAGATGTGCCATTCTTTGAATCCAGTGATATTTTTGACTATCACATATTCAAAGATTCATGTGGGCATAAATGGCATGGAGCAATTTACTATGCTCTTTTACACGGCCGTTCCACTCAAGCAATTACCAATCTTCCAGAAGGCTATATGCCAAGCAACTGGGACCATTCAAAATATTTAAAAAGAAATCATAGGTTAGACTTGGGCGCATACAGTTGTTCTGCTTGTCATTCACGGAAAAAATATATTTTAAATTGGCCGTATGATGCCTACTACTCAGTTACATACAAAGGCCAACAACTATGGGCTTTCAATCATGAGTCCAGCCTGGAACTACGTGATTTTATCGCATCAAATGATCGTAAGACCGTTAACTACAGTTGGTCAAGCTTTTTGTTACATATTCCTGCTCTATTTAAAAAGAAAAGTGCACGCGAGAATATTGTCAAACAAATCAATAGATTACTCGAGCATGATGATAAAGCTAATCAGAGGAGAGCAATCAAAAACCCGCCCACTGCTTTTTGATTACTCATTTCAAACATTACCCGTTTAGTAAAAACAGAAAAACAACCTGCTATAATCACTCCCATTAACCCGCATCAAGTGAGCCAACATGAACATTTTTGAAAAGATCATCGACAAACAAATCCCCGCGCAGATCATCTACGAAGACGACTACGCCCTCGCCTTTCACGACATCGATCCGCAGGCGCCGATTCATATTCTGGTGATTCCCAAGAAAAAAGGGATTAAGGGTCTGCAGGAAGTGGATGGAGAGACCATGGTGCATATGACCACGGCGATTCAGAATGTGGCCAAGGCCATGGGGCTGGATGAGTCCGGATACCGCGTCATCACCAACAACGGCGACGACGCAGGGCAGGAAGTCCCCCACCTGCACTTTCACGTTCTGGGCGGCACACGACTGGGCCACATTCACCACCGCGACGACACACACAAGTCACTCTGATGAATCGCCAGGCCGTCCTCTCGTATCTCACCAACCACAAAGATGAGTTGATGCGCAAGTATCATCTCTCGCAAATTCTGCTTTTTGGCTCTGTGGCCAGAGACGAAGCAACAGCGAAAAGTGATGTGGACATCGCCGTAGAAACCGATATCACCGACTACTTTACGCTTTATGATTTAAAAGAGAGTCTTGAAAACGGTCTGGGTACAAAAGTCGATCTGGTTCGCCTGCGCAAACAGATGAATCCTGCACTTAAACGCCGTATCGAAGGCGAGGCGATCCGTGTATGATAAAACCCTGATCCTTACGATTCTCGACCAGCTGATCGATGCGGCCCAAACGATTCAAGGGCGCTGCCAAAAAGTGACAAAGGTTGACGAACTGCTGGATACGGAAGAGGGTCAAGAACGCCTGGACGGCATCTGCATGAAACTCATTGCCATCGGCGAAAGTCTCAAACAGATTGATAAAATTTCAGAACACACCCTTTTGGCTGCCTACCCCGCTATCGAATGGAGAAAGATCAAGGGTATCCGGGATTTTATCAGCCACCACTACTTTGATCTGGATGCCGAAGTCATTTTCAGCATCTGTCAAAATCATATCACTCCCCTCACCGAAACCCTTAGGCAGATTCGTACCGACCTGGTGCGTCAGGCTTAACTACAACATCCTCCGATGTTGCCGGCATTTTCCGCCGTCAGCTTCATGCCCTCTCCGGAGATCAGGCTCTCCTTATCCGCAATCGTTTTACCGTTGTAAACAATCGTATAGCTTAGCTTCACGTCGCTCCGGATCGTATTGAGTGTAGAGCAGTAGGTCTCCATAGAGGAAAGCACCCAGCGGCGCGCCGTCAGCTCGTCGGCGGTGGAGTCAAAGCGGTAGGTCACCAGCATGGTGTTGAACTTCTGCGGGTAGGATTCGTTGCGCTCCACGTCTGCTTCGATGACGAGGTTGTCCACCTTAAAGCCCTGCTTCTCCGGAAGCATCACCATGTCCGTTCCGGAGCAGCAGATGATCGCCGTGGCAAAAAGCTCGATGGGAGAGACTTCCTTGGGTTTGATGTCAAATTCCGCCTTGGATGTTTTGGCCTTGAAGTTAATTCCGTCGGTGTTGTGAATCTCTACATGCATTTCAAACTCCTGTTTAAATAATTTCTGCCTCGTCAGAGGCTAGCTTTAGTGCCTTAGCGGCAAGCGTAGCAAAAGGGATTCTATTCCTTTTGCGTTATTGAATAACGTTACTTTTGAGCCACTTTTCAAAGTGGTCCAGCTGCGCCTGGACGCTGGCTTCGCTTGTCCCTCCGGAGCTCTTGCGGGCGTTCATGGAGTTGCGCAGGTTCAAAAACGCGGTCACGTCGTCGCCGATGAGGGCGTCGAGGGCTTTGAGTTTGTCCGCGGGCAGTTCGCTCAGATCAACCCCTTCGCTCTCCGCCAGGGCAACGGCCTTGCCGGTCACAAAGTGGGCTTCGCGGAACGGCATGCCGCGCTCGACCAGGTAGTCCGCGAGGTCGGTGGCGCTGAGGTGCCCGATCTTGCAGGCCGCTTCCATGCGCTCGACATTGACGGTCATGGTCAGCAGCATCTCGTTGAGAATCTTCAGGGAGATTTCGGCGGTCTGAACGCTGTCGAAGACCCCTTCCTTGTCTTCTTGCATATCTTTGTTGTACGCCAGCGGCAGGGCTTTCATGACGGTCAGAAGCGAGATCAGGTTGCCATAGACCCGGCCCGTTTTTCCCCGCAGCAGCTCGGCCACGTCGGGGTTTTTCTTCTGGGGCATGATGGAGCTGCCCGTGGAGTATTGATCGGAGATCGTCACAAAACGGAATTCGCTGCTCGACCAGATGATCAGCTCTTCAGCCATGCGGCTGATATGGACGAACATCATGGAGATGTTAAAGAGCATCTCCAGGGCAAAGTCCCGGTCGCTCACCGTATCGAGGCAGTTGACGGTGGGGCCTTTAAAGCCCAGGGTCGCCGCCGTCACGTCGCGGTTGATGGGGTGCGGGGTTCCCGCCAGGGCGGCACAACCGAGTGGCGAGAAGTTGTTACGCTCAAAACTCGCTTCCAAACGGGAGTGATCACGGCTGAACATACTGGCATAGGCCAGCATGTGGTAGGCGAAGCTGATGGGCTGGGCGTGCTGGAGGTGGGTCATGCCGGGCAGCAGGGTCGCCTTGTGCTCCTTGGCGATGCTGTGCAGGCTCTCCACAAGGGTGTAGACCAGGGAGGTGAGGGTCTTGGTCTTATCCTGCACGTAGAGGCGGAAATCCACGGCCACCTGATCGTTGCGGCTGCGGGCGGTGTGGAGTTTTTTACCCGTATCGCCGATGAGGGCGATCAGGCGTTTTTCCACCGCCATGTGGATGTCTTCATCCTCGATCTTGAATTCGAACTCGCCGTTTTCGATCTCGTTTTGAACGGTCAACAGCGCGATCTCCAGGCTCTTGGCCTCGTCCTGGGTCAAAATACCGGTCTTGGCCAGCATCTTGGCGTGGGCGATGGAGCCCTGGATATCGTAGCGATACAGCTCGCGGTCGAACATGATGGAGGAGTTGAAGTCGTTCAGCAGAGCCGTTGCCTCTTCGCTGAATCGTCCGCTTCGTGATAGTTGTGCCATGTGTTGTGCTCCTTAACGTGCGATGTGGGTTGCCCGGACTTCCCGGATGACGTTGACCTTGATCTCGCCGGGGTACTGAACCCCCTGCTCGATCTCGTCGGCGATCTCCTTGGCCAGAAGAACCGCTTCGTTGTCGTTGATCAGTTTGGCGTTGACCACCACGCGAACCTCGCGGCCCGCACTGATGGCGTAGGCGTTCACGACGCCCACCTTGGCGGTGGCGATGTTTTCGATCTCCTGCACCCGTTTGAGGAAGTTCTCCAGAACCTCGCGGCGTGCGCCGGGTCGTGCGGCGGAGAGGGCGTCGGCGGTGCAGACCGCGGCGGATTCGATGCTGGCCGCCTCTTCGTGCCCGTGGTGGGCGTAGATGGCGTTGATGACGACGGGGTGCTCTTTGTAGCGTTTGCACACCTCCGCACCCAGGTCGACGTGGCTGCCCTCGTACTCGTGGGTCAGCGCCTTGCCGATGTCATGCAATAGCCCTGCCCGCTTGGCCAGACGCTCGTCGCCGTCCATCTCCACGGCCATGATGCCCGCCAGGTGCGCGACCTCCAGGGAGTGTGCCAGGGCGTTCTGCCCGTAGCTGGCGCGGAACTTGAGGCGCCCGATAAGCTTGATCAGCTCCGGATGCATGTCAGAGATCCCCATGTCCATGACGATGCGGTTGCCCTCCTCCATCAGCTCCTCTTCGAACTCCTTGCTCACCTTCTCGTAAATCTCTTCAATGCGAGTCGGCTGGATGCGGCCGTCTTCGATGAGCATCTCGATCGTTTTGGTGGCGATGGCGCGGCGGTAGAGGTTAAAGCTGCTGACGATGATCGTGTTGGGGGTGTCGTCGATGATGATATCGACCCCCAGCAGCATCTCCAGCGCCTTGATGTTGCGCCCCTCTTTGCCGATGATGCGGCCCTTGAGGTCGTCGTTGGCCAGGTTGATCGTGTTGATCAGACGCTCGCTGGCAAACTCGCCCGCAAAGCGCGTGGTGGCCTGGGCCAGGATGTAGTTGGCCTTTTTCTTCGCCTCCATGCGCGCTTCGCTCTCGGCGCGGCGCACCACGTTGGCGATCTCGGCTCTGGCCGCCTCTTCCGCTTTGCTCACGGCGATGGCTTTCGCCTCGTCCTTGGTCAGTCCGGAGGCGTTTTCGATAATCTGGGCCATCTCGTTGTACTTGCCCTCGTAGTGCTCGCGCAGGGTGTCGATCTGGCGGTACTCGTTTTTGATGGCGTTTTCGTTTTTGCGGATCTCCCGGCGCGTCTCTTCGATGCGCTCCTCTTTTTTGATCAGGTTGTCCAGCTTGCTGTGGTACTCGCCTTTTAGGCGGCCCAGTTCCATTTTGGCGTTGCGCTCCAGCTCAATCTCTTTTTCCTTGAGCATGGATTTCTGTTTTTCCAGGAGCAGTTGGGCCTCGTGCTCGATGGCCTTGGCCTTCTGTTTGGCCTGCTCAACGTAAATATCGTGTTTCGCCTGGTCGATTTTTCGGGTGACGAAGTAGGTGATACCGGCGATAACCACCCCTTCGGATAGAAGCTCTATTAGCATGTTTGTTACCTTTGGTACGTTTGAAAAAAAGCCGTCTCGGAGTGATCAGTATGTCGCCGTCGATGTCATGGGAAAAGGTTACCACACCCGCACACCGGCAGAGTTCCGGTTGGATAAAAATAATATTCGGGCGGTAACCCAGGGAATCAAAAAATCTGTCGTACATGCCTTTGCCGAAGCCGACCCGTTTAAAGTCGTCGTCGACCCCCACCGCGGGGACGATGGCCGTATCAATTCTAAAGCGTTTGAAAAATGAATTCCCGGACTGGCTGATGTCAAACTTGTCTTTGCGTATCGGCAACCGGTATGGTACCATCTTAAAACTAACATCCTCCATAAAAGGAACATAGTAAGAAACCCCCTTGCGGCGCCGTTTTAAAAGCGGCCGGATGTCACTTTCGAAGGGGAGCGGAAAATACCAGAGAATCTGCCGTGAACCGAGCTGTTTGAGGAGGCGTTCGAGGTAAAAAAGGTTGCCGTTCCGACTGGCGATTCGCGCCCCCAAAGCACGGGATTTGAAGCGGGCCAGACAGCGTTTTTTACATCCGGATTTATCCATTACACAGCCTTTGTCAACTATACTACGCCCATAATCTTAACACAATCTCCGGAGTAATCCATGCACCTGAAAAACCTGCTTTTTATCCCACTCATATCGCTTTTTATGTTCACCGCCTGTTCCGATAAAAGCAACCCCGCCGACGAAATCGGCTCCCTAAGCCTCAACACCCTGGACGGCAAGACGTTAAACGTCACCTACAAAGCCGGCCACATCGCCAAATTCAAAGACATCAACATCTCCGGATACGAG
>QKHD01000388.1 GCA_003250175.1 Helicobacteraceae bacterium | reverse complement strand
GTGGTTTATATATTGGCCAAGGGGAGTCGTAAAACCCTCCCCTATACGATAGCGTTGGGTATCTACCTGATCTCCAATAGCAATCTTGCGCTGGCCATGGCAGGTCTGCTACCGAGTAGCCGTGTGGTTATCGACGCCAACGTGATCGGGGCTCTTATCGAGACGCTGATGTTCTCCATTATTCTGGCAAACCGCCTGGGCGAACTCAAGCAGGCGACCATCACCATGCAGGAGACCATCATCCGGATGCAGGAGGAGCAAAACCGCCTCTTGAGCGAAAAGGTCGCAGAACAGACCAAAAGCCTCAAGGTACTTTTTAAAGAGCTGCACCACCGGGTTAAAAACAACCTACAGTTTATTCAGACCTTTTTGTGGCTGAAGAAAAAACGCCTCCATGATCCGGAGGGGATCGAAGCCCTTGAATCGACGGAACGTCGGCTGCACACCATTTCGTTCATGCACGAAATGCTCTACTCCGGGCAGGAGACGCAGGTCAATCTGAAAACCTATATTGAAAAGTTTGTCACGCACTTCTCTGCGGAGTACCCATCCATCCGGATCGATCTGAAGGCCGTATCGTTTCAGGTGGCGTTGGATACGGCGGTGACCCTTGGGCTGATTCTTAACGAACTGATGACTAACAGCATCAAACACGCCTTTGTCCAAACGAACGAGCCGCGTATCACCATCCGTATTACTCCGGATGGTGATGGGCTGCTCTTTGTTTACGAAGATAACGGAAGTGGGTTTGATCCGGAGGTGGGGGCAGGATCCGGATTGGGGAACATGCTGATCCGCGAGCTAGTCAAACATCTTCCGGAGGGTGTCTGCAGCTATGAAAACCGGGAGGGCACAACCATCCGGGTCAAATTAAAATGTGAAAAGAAGGAGGCGGCACATGGCTGAACCGTTAAAGGTACTGATTATCGACGACGAACCGCTGGTGACGATTTTTTTGGAAGAGGTGGTTCGTGATGTGGGGCATGTGGTGGCCGCCGTCTGTCACGACGGTCCATCGGCCCTGGAGGCAATTAAAACCATTCGTCCCGACGTCATTTTTATGGACATCAACATTAAAGGCCCTCTGGATGGGATCAGTGTGATCCGCAATGCTCAATTGCGTGACGCCGTGGTCTATTACATCAGCGCCTACAGCGACAAAGAGATTATTGACGACGCCCTCTCCACCAACCCCTACAACTACCTGATCAAGCCCATCAAAGAGCAGGAGGTCCGGATTGCCCTGGCCCTGGCCAGACGGCGCAGTGGCACACCCGCTGAGCGCAGCGACAAAATCTTTCTGGGTGGAGGAACCTGCTATGACCCAGCGGAGGGTGAGGTTTATCGGGGTGATGCAGCGGTGATGTTGACCCAAAAAGAGAAGCAGCTTATCGCTCTGCTGGCCCGAAACGTCAACCGGATTCTCTCCACGGAGGTAATCAAGGAGGCCCTGTGGGAGGGAAAGGAGGTTCAGGACTCCACCATGCGGACCTTTATCTCCTCACTTCGTCAGAAGATTCCTCAGGTGAAGATCAAAACCAGCTTCGGCCAGGGCTATATGCTGGCGGTCTAGTCCCGGCAAGCGATCCGGAACGAATCATCCAGATCCCATGGCAGGATCAGGGTCTGGAACTTCATGTTGATGGAGTCAGTGCAGAGCGTGGTGTGGTCGGAAATATACGGCTCTTCGTACTCGGCGTTAAAGACCGCCTTATTCAGATCGGTGAAGGTGGTGTAGGCGTTGCACTCGTTGTAGAAGAAGCACTCTTCATTGACGGCGAAATCGTAGTAATCCACCAGTCCGGCAAGCTGATCGACGTCGTTTTTTAGCCCTACGGAGAGGTTGCGGTCGTGGGCCGCATTGGCGATAAAACGGTTGTAATAGAGCTGATCGGTGGCGGTAAGGCTGAATCCGGAGTTGTTGGCGTAGCCGTCCATGTTATCCGGTTCGACCCCGTCACACCCTTTGGATACGGCGATATCAAGACGCTTTTCCATGATGCTCCGGACTGCCGCCGTGCGGATATCGAGCCAGTTTTCTCCATCCCATTCGGGCAGAGCCTTGCCGATGACTGATGCAGGGAACTGATCGGCGTCATCCCGCCAGTCCTCAAAGGTTCCGGCGGAGAAGTAGCAGATCACCTTTTTCCCGGAGGTTTTCAGGCTCTGAATGAGTGCGGTGGGGTTATCAAAGAGATCGATATCGTAAAGATCGACGTCGTAGCTGGTGTTGACATCACCCAAAAGCTGCCATTGCCAGGTGGTGTTGGTGTCGGGCTGGAACCAGCCGATGTAGGGGCTGGGTTCGTTAATAACTATGTTTTCTTCTATAGTGTCGTCCGGACCACAGCAGCAACCGGACAAAAGCAGGGCAACCCCCGCCGCTAAAAGATACCTAACCATGAGCAACTCCTGTGGAGAGAATTTTACGATAACCAAAATGGATGGTCAACATCCCCGAAAGCACCGAGACCCCCACCATCATGTACATAATCACCAGCTGATAGCTGACCGCGTCCAGCGGATCGGCTCCGGCCAAGAGCATCCCCACCGTGACCCCCGGAATCAGCACCAGACCCACGGTGTTAAGGTTGTTGAGAATCGGCAGCATGGCGGCTTTGACCGCCTGGCGCATCGCCCCCTTCATGGCGGATTTCAGCTCCTCGCCCAGAGCCACCTTGGCCTCGATCTCGTCGATCCGGAGCTTGACGTCCGATTTGAGACGGTTGACCGTGAGGGTGTAGACATTAAGGGCATTGCCCAGAATCATGCCCGCCATGGGGATCACCTCGCGCGTCGAGGTGTGCACCACCCCGAAGATCAGCAGGCTGCCCAGCACGGCGCCGGACGATAAAAAAAGCACCGGTAGGGCCACCAAAAACCCGTCCTTGATCTCGCTGTGGCTGTTGGCCGTGTGGGTGGCAAAAAAGAGCATCACCCCGATGGCCGCTCCGGAGAGCCACCAGGCATTCTGCTCAAAGAGCCAGACCAGCACAAACCCCATGGCCATAAGCTGCACAAAGGCCCGAAAGGAGCTGTAGAGTATCCGCCGCTCCAGTTGCAGATCCATCCGCCAGGAAAAAAAGAGAGCAACGAGAACCAGCAGGTAGGTGAGGGCGATATCTTGCATTTACAATGCCCGGATTTTTGCAATCTCGTCGCGTAGTCTGGCGGCTTCTTCAAAGTCGAGGCGTTTGGCGGCCTCGTGCATTTTTTTGGTCAGCTCTTTGGTCAGCTTCTGCCGTTCGCGGGCGGGCATCTTGTCGAGCTTGGATTTTTTGCTCAGATAGACATCGGCGTGTTCTTCGAGGCGCAAGGAAGCGTCGAGTTTACGGATGGTCGTCGTCGGGGTAATGCCGTGGGCTTGGTTGAACTGGTCCTGCTTTTCCCGTCTCGCGTTGGTGGTGGCGATGGCGCGCTCCATGGAGCCGGTCATCTTCTGGGCAAAGAGAATCACCCGCCCGCTTGCGTTTCGCGCCGCCCGGCCCATGGTCTGGATCAGCGCCGTTTCGCTGCGCAAAAACCCTTCCTTGTCCGCATCCAAAATAGCCACCAACGAGACCTCCGGAAGGTCAAGACCCTCACGCAGCAGGTTGATTCCGATGAGCATGTCAAACTCCCCTAGACGAAGGCCCCGGATAATCTCGTTGCGTTCGATCGCGTCGATATCGGAGTGCATGTATTTGACCTTTAACCCCAGGTCCAGGTAGTATTTCTGCAGCTCTTCGGCCATCTTTTTGGTCAGGGTCGTGACCAAAATCCGCTCCCCTTTGGCGATCACCTTTTTCGCTTCGTCGAAGAGCAGCTCGACCTGTTTTTCGCTGTCTTTGATCTCGATAATCGGGTCCAGCAGACCGGTCGGGCGGATCACCTGCTCGGCCACGGCGTCTGAGAGCTCCAGTTCCAGCTCGTTGGGGGTAGCGGAGACAAAGAGGTAGTGGGGGGCCTTGTTGATAAACTCGTCAAACTTTAAGGGGCGGTTATCCAGCGCCGAAGGGAGGCGAAACCCATACTCCACCAGCACCTCTTTACGGCTTCTGTCCCCTGCGAACATGCCTCGAAACTGGGGCAGGGAGACGTGGGATTCGTCGACGATGATGAGGTAGTCTTCGTGCATCGCCTCGAAATAATCCAGCAGCGAATAGGGGGTTTCACCGGGCTGTTTGCCGGTGAGGAAACGGGAGTAGTTTTCGATCCCCTTGCAGACACCGGTCGCCCGCATCATCTCCAGGTCGAACTCCACGCGCTGCTTGAGGCGCTGGTACTCCACGGGGCGGTTCTCTTTTTCGTAAAAGGCGAGGCGCTCATCCAGCTCTTTTTCGATCTCCTGGGTCGCCTTGACCAGCTTTTCATTTCCCACCACGAACTGGCTGGCGGCAAAGATCGTCACCTCTTTGGCATCTTCCGTTTTGCTGTTGGTCAGCGGCTCGAAATAGATGATCGACTCCACCTCGTCGCCGAAAAATTCGATCCGGATCGCCTCGTCCTCGCTGTAGGCGGGGAAGATATCCAGCACGTCGCCGTTGACGCGGATATCGCCTCGGTCAAAGTACTGGTCGTTGCGCTTGTAGCCCATCTCTACGAGGCGGAGCAGAAACTCTTTTTGGTTGATGTCGTCGCCCACGGCGATTTTGGCCACCTGGGTGCGGTACTCCTCCGGACTCCCCAAACCGTAGTTGGCGGAGACGGAGGCGATGACGATGACGTCGTCGTAGCTCAGAAGTGAAGCAGTGGCCGAGAGGCGAAGCCGCTCCAGCTCTTCGTTGATGGAGCTGTCTTTTTCGATAAAAAGATCCTGACGGGGGATGTAGGCTTCGGGCTGGTAGTAGTCGTAGTAGCTGATGAAATATTCGACGTGGTTGTTGGGGAAAAAGCTCTTGAATTCGTTATATAGCTGGGCCGCCAGGGTCTTGTTGTGGGTCATGATGAGGGTGGGGCGCTGGGTCTTTTGGATGATGTTGGCCATGGTGAAGGTCTTGCCGCTGCCCGTGACGCCGACCAGGGTCTGGTAGCGGTTGCCCTTCAGGATGGAATCCGCCAGTTTTTCGATCGCTTCGGGTTGATCCCCCATGGGGGAGTAGTCGCTCGCCACTCTCAATTCTGCCACGTTTGACCCTTTATTTTTGTTTCGCGTATTCTAACGAAAAAGGGACAAAAGAGTAGAATGTGAACAAAATGAAAGATTTTTTTTCAAGATAATCCCGCTGCTCAAGAGCTTTTGGGAACAGAGTTTGCTTAGATAAAGTCAGCCGGAAAAAGGAGGGTCGAGTTTATGGAATACAATGCGTCGAACAAGTACATCGAATCCGCACTCAACTCCAGAGCGCTGCGACAGGACCTGATCAGCTCCAACATCGCCAACGTCGACACCCCCTTTTATCGCTCCAAAGATATTGATTTCGAGACCGCCCTGGCCCGCGAAGCGCACCGCGAATTTGCCGGTGACAACAACGGCGGCGTACCCAAGCTGGAGATGGCCAAAACCTCTTCCATGCACATGGACCCCGCCGACAGCCTGCTGGATCTTAACCCGACGCTCTTTTACCGCGACGGTCACCTGGCCCGCAACGACGGCAACTCCGTCGACCTGGATGTCGAAACCACCGAGCTCTCGAAAAACAACATCATGTACAGCGCCCTGACCGAAGCGCACAAAAAAAACAAACTCATGTTCCAGGCAGCCGTCGAAGCTGCCAAGAACCTCTAAGGACTAACGGATGGCATTTTTAAACTCCTTTGATATCAGCGGCTACGGTCTCTCGGCACAACGTTTCAGAAGCAACCTGATCAGCTCCAACATTGCCAACGCCCAGACCACCCGAACCGACGAAGGGGGACCCTACCGCAAACGAAGCGCCGTCTTTAAAGCGGTGGATTTCGAACAACATCTCAACCAGAAACTGCGGGAAAATCTCAACGTTTTGGATTACGAAGACCCCCTCAATGAAGAATTAGGGTATAATGATAGAATTCACCCTTCAGTGATGACGGTTCTGGTCGATAAAGTAGTCAGAGACGACACAGATCCCAAAATGAAGTACGATCCCACCCATCCCGATGCCAATTCGGACGGGTATGTCGCCTACCCCAACATCAATCCGGTGGTGGAGATGGCGGATCTGATCGAGGCGACCCGGGCCTACCAGGCCAACGTCTCAGCGTTCCAGAGTGCCAAAAGTATGGCAACCAACGCGATCCAGATGCTACAAGCTTAGGAGTTAACGAGTGGCTGATTTGCTAAACAAAGTCGGACAGATCCTTCCCGAAGAACTACAAAAAAGCGGGAAGTCCAGCACCCCATCCGCAGAGGACGGGGCGAGTTTTGCCGACCTCTTACGAAAATCCATTAACGAAACCAACGAGCTGCAGGCCGACGGCGAAAAAGCGGCGACCGATTTGGCGACCGGACAGGTAAAAGACCTGCACCAGGCTGCCATCGCCATCGATAAAGCCGAAACCAGCATGAAACTGATGCTCGAAGTGCGCAACAAAGCTGTAAGCGCCTACAAAGAGATTCTCCGAACGCAGATGTAATCGCGATTCGGAGAGATCGGCGCAGGATGGCATCAGAGTTCAAACCCACGGAAAACGCCAGCAAGATTCTTGCGATTTTTTCGATTATTTTTATCTCCTTTATCGTCTTCCTCTCCGGAATCACGGAGGTGGCGACCTCCTCCCTGCATACCTACAACTACCTGCGAAAAATTGAAGACACTTCCCTTCGGGGCACGATATACAGCCGCGACGGGCGGGTGCTTTCCCGCAGTTTTCACCGCTACGAGCTGGCGGTCAACGGCCGGGACATTGACCCGGGAAAACACGAAGCTTTCGCGGAACTGCTCGCCGTCTATACGGACATGGACGCTAAAGAGATTTTGACCCAGATCAAAAAAAAGCAGCGCGTCGTACTCATGACGGAGATGAACGAGGCCATGGCCAACGACCTGCGCCACCTCTCCCGTCGCATGGACAGCCTGGGCTTTTTCCAAGGTTATGTCCGCCAGGGGCGTGAAATCCGGAGGGGGCTTGATATTATCAAACGCGAAGAGCGTTTCCGCGAAAACCCCTACGATACCCTGCTCGAACCGGTGATCGGCCACTTTGACCGCAACAAAAACCTGGGCAACACCGGGGTGGAAAACGAGTATGAGGATATTTTAAAGGCGGGGAAAGTGGGCAGCACCCGGGCCAACCGCGACGTGGTGGGCAACCTGATCCTAAACAGTGCCGCCCTGCGCGAGCGCCGCACCGACGGCAGCGATATCGTACTGACCATCCACTCCGTGCTGCAAAAAGATGTGGAGGCGGTTTTAGACCGTTTTAAAAAGGAGTTGGAGAGCGAAGAGGTGATGGCGGTGATCATGGACAGCCGCAGCGGGGAGATCTACGCCATGGCGTCGAGCAACCGCTACAATCCGGAGCACATCGCTCCGGAGGAGATTGACCACATGCGCATCGGGGCCATTCAGCATCTCTTTGAGCCCGGTTCCGTGGTTAAGCCGTTTGTTGTCTCCAAGATGCTGGAAGAAAAAACCATTGGGGTCTACGATCTGGTGCAGGGTCACAATGGCCGCTACCGCCTGGGGCGCAAGGTGATTACCGACTCCCACCCCAAGGCGTGGTTCAGCGTGGAAGAGGCGATCTACCACTCCTCCAACATCGCCATGGCCCAACTGGCCCAGGAGCTCTCCCCCTGCCGCTTTAACGAGATGATGGAGCAGTTCGGTTTCGCG
>QKHD01000325.1 GCA_003250175.1 Helicobacteraceae bacterium | reverse complement strand
GTGACGATGGAACAGGGTGCGAGGGAGGTCAGCAGCCCCACCCCGAAGGCGGCCAGAATCGCCAGGAACCCGGCATGCTCGATCAGCTCACTCAGATACGCTTCCATCATCCGCCTACAACATCAGGTTAAAAAGATAACCCACGCCGATAATACCGGCACCCACGATGGCGAAGAAAAGGGCGATTAGTTTGGTGTGCAGCAGGCGTTTTAAAATGACCGCCTCCGGAAGGCTCAGCGCCGTGACGGCCATCATGAAGCTCAGTGCCGTACCCAGCAGCATTCCCTTGTCCGTCAGGACTTCCACCAGGGGCATGACCCCGGCGGCGTTGGAGTACATGGGGATCCCCATAAGCACGGCCAGCAAAACGGCGAAGGGGTTGTCCGCGCCCGTATAGGCGGCGATGAAATCGGTGGGCACGTAGCCGTGAATCCAGGCCCCGATGCCGACACCCAGCAGAACATAGAGGTAGATTTTTTTGAAGATGTCGGCGGTGTTGATCCACGCCTCATGGGTTCGGCTTTTCAGGCTCATGGCGTTATCTCCGGCGGTGATTTCGCCTTCCAGAGGTTTGACCTCGATGAGCACGTATTTTTCCGCCCCCATCCGGCCGATGAGAAAGCCCCCGACTATGGCAACCATCAGGCCAAACCCGATGTAGATGGCCGTGATCTTCCAGCCAAAAAGCCCAAAGAGCATGGCGATGGCGATTTCGTTATTCAGAGGGGCCGAAATAAGAAAGCTCATGGTCACCCCCACGGGGATGCGGGCTTGCAGGAAGCCCAGAAAAAGCGGAATGGCCGAGCAGGTGCAAAAAGGGGTGATGATGCCAAACAGAGCCGCCAGGACGTTGCCCGTAAACTCGCTTTTGCCGCTGAGGTAGGCCCGGACCTTTTCCGTGTTAAACCAGGTGCGCAGGAAGCTGACGGCAAAGATGATGGCCAGCAGCAAAAACCAGATTTTGATGGTGTCGTAGATAAAAAAGTGCAGGGCGTCGGCTATTTTGCCGCTAAGCCCCAGCAGGTCGTAGACGAGTTTGCAGCTTAGTTCATGCCACATTTAGCCAAGCTCCGTTTCGATGATGGGAAGCAGGGCGGTTTTGATCTCCTCGAAGGTCGCTTCGAAAGCCTCGAAGGGCTTGCCGTCCGGATCGTCGAAACCGACGTGGATGGTACGGATCGGCTTGGGAAACATGGGGCAGGTCTCCTTGGCGTGGTCACAGACGGTGACGATGAGGTCAAAGGGAAACTCCATAACGGTATCGATGGTTTTGGAGTGGTAGCGATCTTCCCAGATGCCGTGGTTTTCCAGCACCTTTTTGGCATTGGGGTTAACCCGGCCGCTGGCGCGTACTCCGGAGCTTTGGGCTTCAACTCGGCCCTTGAAGGCGTCGTTGATCAGCGCTTCGGCGATAATGCTGCGGCAGCTGTTGCCGGTACAGAGAATGAGAACGTGTTTCATGGGTTGCCTTTCGGGGTGCAGGATGTGGAGAGTTCGGGTAACTCCAGGGGGAGGGTGGCGATCTCGTTGAGGGCTTCTTGGCGGAAGCGGTCGAGGGGGCTTCTGATCGAGTAGTAGGCCCAGCGGCCTTCTCGCTCGACGCGCAAGAACCCGGCCTCTTTGAGAATTTTCAGGTGTCTAGAGAGGCGGGACTGGATCATATTAAAGCTGCTTTCCAGATCACAGACGCAGAGTCTGCCGTGGCGGCTTAGAAAAGCCAGAATCCGGATACGGGTCTCGTCATTGAGCGCTCCGACGCTTTGCAGGAAGATATCCATGGCCACTCCTTTGATGGGGAGAGTATAGCGCAGAAAATTTAATATATCAAGATATATTGATCTATTTAATAATCCGGACGTTCCATGAGGTGTTCATGCATGCGGCGCACATCAATCTCGTCGTCCAGTTTTTTGAGCAGATCCAAGACGGCTTGGCGGTCAATGGGGATGAGGTCGGCGATGATGCGCAGGGCGTCACGCAGCTGGCGAAAGGCCTCTTCTACTTCTTGATC
>QKHD01000120.1 GCA_003250175.1 Helicobacteraceae bacterium | reverse complement strand
CTTTTTCATCCACGAGCACAAAGTATTCAAATCCAAACATCCGGAAGACTCCCCCGACTACGCCTCCGGATGGAACGCCCTCATCGCCAGAGAAGAGCAGATCGTCAAAACGGTCATCGTCTTCATCAAACTCATCGACGCCCGCCTGGCAAAACCCGAATTCATGCAGGAGCTTCAGGGAAAAAAGCAGGTCTTTTTCGCCCTTCCGACGGTGCTGCAGAGCATCGCCGCCGACTCGTCCTTTCTTGAAGCGATCTTTGAAGATGTCAAGGTGCAAAGCACTCGCGTCATCAAACGCTCTGAAGTAGAAGGAATCCTGCTCTACGACTGGCAGATCACCACCGATCCCACACCGGGATTTTTCTTTGTCCTCAAGGCCATCAAAGACCCGTTGCTCCTGCAAAGCGGTATCAAAGGGTATCCGGAGGCTAAGATCGCTGCCCAAAAACAGGCCGAAGCGGCCAGCCACCCCCAGCCTGAAGAGAACCGCTACCTTAAATACGCCAACGAGATTTTTGAAAGTGTCCGCCTCTTCGAGCAGGATGTCCTTCAGGCAAGCTCCAAGGAGGAAAAAGCCTACCTAATGCACGAGGTTTTTAAGGAGATCGTCTTTAACTCCGCCGCCAAACAGAAGCTCAACTTCGCCTTTCTCGACAGCTACGACAACTTTCACCTCAGCAGTGTCCAAGAACACATCGCTGCCGTCTTACGCGACGAGGTGGAGTACTACCTGAGCAATATCCCCGGTATGCCTCCGGAGGTTGTGCAGGAGGTCGTCCACAGCGCCAAGGCTAAAAACTTCCTTCTCGCTCTTTCCCAAACCTATGAAGAACGCTACGGTGATCTGCTTAAAGAGATTATTGCCGACAGTTTTTTAGAGTGTGTCGCCGGGGCCGAAACCATGCCGAAGATTCCCAAAATTATTCAGGAATCCATCACCGGCACCCGAAAACTCAAACCGATTCTGGAGATCACCAAGGGCAACTCCGTCGCTACCAAGGCCGACATGATGTGGATGCGCCTGCGCCAGGCCAAGCTGGCGCGGGATAAAGCCCTGGCGGAAGAGCAAAAGAGTGTGGACTACTACGACAAGAAAGTTTCGGGCATGAAGAAAAACCTTCTGGCCATCCAGCAGGCGTCCAAACTGACCCTGGCTGCCATTAAAAAATTCACCCCCCAGCAGGTGTGCGATATCGCCCTCAATGAAGACGGCAGTTTTACGGAAGACAAGCGGGTTATCCAGTTTGTTCCCAAGGGTGATATGACCCTGGAGCTTATTGATAAGGCTGACCGTGCACGCCGCGGCGGCAAGACCGCCATGCAGAAAGAGGACGGCAAAAAGGCCCAGAAGTTTTACGAAAACCTCCACGTCAACAACACGGAAAACGTTCTAAAGGAGAAGGTCCGCTCCTACAACGAAGAGCTGCCCAGCTATGAAGAGAAACTGCAAAAGGCGATCGAACGGTTAGAGACTGTGGAAGAGCACGGCATTGAGATGTTCGATGACTCCCTCAAAGCGATGAAGGATGCCATCGTGAAAAATCTGGGGGTTAAGCGGGAGCTCTAAGGGCCTGCTTTAGCGCTTACGACCCTGTGCCAAAGTCACCATGGTCTCAAACAGTTGTTGGGACTCGATGGGTTTGTAGATGTAGGCGTCGGCCAGCTCAGAGTGGTGCTCTGCGTCCTGATAGGCGGTTACGACGATAATGGGCGTGTCTTTTCCGTGGGTATTGCGAAGCTCCTGAATGAGCTCCAGCCCGTTCATGATAGGCATTTCAATATCGGTGATGACCATGTCAGGGTTGTGCTCGACCGTATAATCCAGCCCCTCTTTCCCGTTTTCTGCCGCATAGATCATCTTGACACGACGGCGGATAATACGGGTAATACTCTGGCGAATCAGCTCGTCATCTTCGGCATACACAACGCACAGTTCTTTTAAAATTTCCATATCGTCCATCTAGTACCCGCTCTCATCGGTCTTTTATAAATAATAACTATATTATAAGAAAA
>QKHD01000002.1 GCA_003250175.1 Helicobacteraceae bacterium | reverse complement strand
AAAAACCGCGCCGCCGATGCAATTAAAAATTACTTCCTGCGGGAAGTAAGTGCACTGGAAAAACTGAGCATCGACGAACGTCTTGCCAAACGCTACGCACGTCTTGAATCAATCGGACGATTCCAAGAGGATAGCAAGGCCTGATCCTCTTCACATCCGGAAGGTGGTGTCCATGACCAATCTCTCCAATCCCAAGCAGATTGCGGCCCTCTCTTTTGCCGCCCTGCTCATCATCACACTCTTTTTGCTTCTGAATGACTGGCGTTTAGTTTTCCTGATTGTGCTCGCTATGGGTGCTGTCTACTATTTTTTCCGCCACTCCGATAAACGCCACCGCGAGTTTATCGGCAAAATTGCCCAAAAGGCCGGGGAGGTCGCTACGCCCACACCCACCTTTACCCCAATCACCTCCTCGGTTCGTTTGAAGGATGTGGCGGGACTGGACGAGGCGAAGGAAGAACTCTTTGAAATCCGTGATTTCTTCCTCTCCCCTGCCAAGTATCACCGATTTGGTGCCCGTATTCCCAAGGGCATCCTTTTGGTGGGCCCTCCGGGAGTGGGAAAAACCCTTATTGCCAAAGCGCTTGCCGGTGAAGCAGGCGTGCCTTTTTACTATCAGAGCGGTTCCAGCTTTGTGGAGATCTATGTGGGAATGGGGGCAAAAAAGGTGCACGAGCTTTTTGCTACCGCGAAGAAGAATGCCCCGGCCCTGATCTTTATCGATGAGATTGACTCCGTCGGCAAAAAGCGGGGCGGCAACCGCAACGACGAGCGCGAAGCGACCCTCAACCAGCTTTTAACAGAGATGGACGGGTTTGATTCCGACAGCGGCGTCATTGTCGTGGCGGCCACCAACCGTGTAGAGATGCTAGACGATGCCTTGCTGCGGGCCGGCCGTTTCGACCGCCATGTGCATCTCTCACTCCCCTCTCTAAAAGACCGTCAGGCTATTTTAGGGGTCTATCTGGGTAAACGGCCCCATCAGGTTGAAATCGACAAAATTGCCGCGCTGACGCCCGGATTTAGCGGTGCCGCCCTGGAAAACCTCGTCAATGAAGCCTCGCTGCATGCCATCAAAAAACAAAAAGAGCAGGTTGAAACGGAAGATTTCCTGGCTGTCAAGGACAAGGTCCAGTTTGGCAAAAAACAGCAGGCGATGCTGAGCGAACGTGACCGTCAGAACCTGGCCCTTTACCAAAGCGCCAAGGCACTCACTGCTAAAGCCCTGGAGCTTGAGTTTGAAAAAATCACCCTGGTAGAGCATGCCTTTTTGCCGGAACACGCCCTTGAGCGCAGTGAAGTCCACAGCAAAAATCGCATTGCCGCACAGTGCGCGGGGATTGCAGCCTTTGATCTTATCACCAAAGGCCGCCACGATACCCTGGCCGCAGACCGGGCCATTGTCGACAGCATGGTGCAGGATCTGCAACACCGTTTTTATCTTGTGTCAGAGGCTCCGGAGCAGGACCATATTCTTAAAGAGGCCATGAAAAGTGCCGGACACATTGTGCAGATGCACCAGGGGGAAATCGAGAAGCTGGCCAAGCGCCTGGCCTTGGAAGAAGTGATCTATTCCGATGCCATCTGAGGGCCTCTTTTTCAGCGGCTTTTCCCTCCGGAATGAATCGGTGCTTTTTGATGAAATCCGGATACAGCGCCCCTTTTGCCTAAGCGGATTCAGCTACGGAGCCATCCGCGCTTTTGAACACGCCCTGGCATCAAAGGAGCGAATCGATCACCTGCAGCTGATCTCCCCCGCTTTTTTTCAGGATAAAAACGACGCCTTTTTCCGGCTGCAGCTTAAAAGCTACGAACGCCGTCCGGAGGCCTATATCGCAAGCTTTCTTACCAATTGTGCGGCTCCGTCTACCATGGATATGACGCCCTGTCTTCATCCGGGAACATCGGAGGAATTAACCGAACTGCTGCATTATCAGTGGGATGAGGAAAAGATCCGTACCTTACAGGCACGCGGTACCCGGATAGAAGTCCATCTGGGCGAAGCCGACACCATCAT
>QKHD01000252.1 GCA_003250175.1 Helicobacteraceae bacterium | reverse complement strand
GCTTCACTCCAGCAACTTTATACCTTCAGCTTCTCCATGTTTGAAGCCCAAACGGCAGGCGGTCTGGTGCAGGCGCTTTCCGGAAGCGAGAGTGCGGGGTTTGATTTTCTATCCAACCGGTTGCAGTCGATGATGGATTCCGTCTCCGGAACGCCCAAAAGCTCTTTGGTCGAATCCTTTGGTCAGGCCCTCTCCGCTAGCCGTGCCGAAGCGGAGCAAGCCACCCGGGAATCCACTCAGCTGAGCGATGAACAAACCCGTTACATGGATCAGTTTAATGCTTACGAAACCGCTGCCAAGATGGCAAGAGGGTTGATCTAAACGCTCAGTTTCTTACGAAGTTTCGTGATTTTATGCCGCTTGTCGCGTAGTTCAAACATCTTGCGCTGACCGTCCATAACACGGTCGGCCACGATGTGGGCGATCTCTCGCTCCAGGCGCTTGATACTCATCATGGTGAGCTTCTGTCGCAGATCACTCTCTTGTAGGATCTGAATACTCTCTTCCATCTCCAGGGCCAGTACCCGCTCATGATCAAACTGCGATCGCAGCAGCAGCACAAAAATATCCCGGTGATACTCAAAAAAACTCTCGTCACAAATATCGAGCACGTCATCCACCAGTTCCGGTTTTTGGATCAGGGTTTTTAAAATGGAAGCCTCGGCAATATCATAGGTTGCGGCGGTCTGTTTGGTGACGTTGGGCAGCTCCTTGGCCATCCGGAGCATATTGATGTCGCATGCGAGCATCCGTGCCGCATAGGGGGTGTAGTGCTCGGCGGCCAGTTTGGGCAGGGAGCGTAAAAAGGCCTTGGCTTCATTGATCGCTTCGGCTTTTCCCCTGGGGGTATTCATGTTGTGGGCTTCGACAATCATCTCGATGATAAAGTCCACAAAGGCAATGGGGTGTTTAAAGAGCTGGTTGAGGTAGTCGCTGCGCCCCTCCTTGACCAGATCCGCCGGGTCTTTGCCCTCGCCAAAGAGCACCACGCCCCCTTCCAGATTGCTCTGGGCCAGCAGACGGGCGGCTTTGAGCGCGGCGGCTTTCCCGGCATTATCGCCGTCGTAGGCGACAATAACCTTCGGTTCTCCCTTCATGAGCAGGGGAATATGTTCATTGGTCAGGGCGGTCCCCAGAGTGGCGACCACATTGGAAAACCCGGCCTGGTGCAGCATCACCACATCTAGATACCCCTCGGTGACGATAATCTCCTTTTGCCGGAAGATCGCCTCCTTGGCCAGGTGGTAGGCATAGAGCAGGCGGGACTTGTTAAAGAGCTTGCTTTGGGGGGAGTTGATGTATTTGGCGGGATGGCCGGTGATGGTACGTCCGCCAAATCCCACCAGCATCCCGTTTTGAGAGTGGATAGGAAAGGTGATGCGCTCGATAAAGCGGGCGTAGTAGCGGCCATTGTCATCCTGGGCCATAATCCCTACGGCCATGGCATCGGCGGGTTTGATGAAGTTTTTTTCAAAAAACTGCATCTGCTCCGGATTGCCGGGGGCGTAGCCGATTTGAAACTTTTCGATACTGGAGTGAAAAATACCCCGTTCCTCTAAATAGGCCTTGGCCTGGGGCTGGGTGGCCAGGCGCTTGACAAAGTAGCTGCCTAGCTGCTCAATGGCCCGGTTATCCTGCCGTTCACTCCCCTTTTCATACTCAAGGTGAACGTTATACTCCCTGGCCAGCTTTTCAATGGTTTCCGGATAGCTTAGTTTTTCGATCTCCCGCACAAAGGTAATGGCGTCGCCCCCGGCTCCACAACCAAAGCAGTGATAGATCTGTTTGGCGGGGTTGACCATAAAGCTGGGGGTCTTTTCATCGTGAAAGGGACAGCGCGCCTTAAAATGGGTACCGGACTTCTTCAGCTCCACGTAGGAGCCTACCACATCGACGATATCCAGTCTGCTTTTTAGCGCTTCGATGGAGGAGTTTTTAATCATGTAATATTATACCAAAGCCCACCGCTGAAAAAGGTCAAAACCTTTTCTACAAAAGCGTTCATCGGTATGGATATTTTCTTAATTTAATATAAAAAC
>QKHD01000006.1 GCA_003250175.1 Helicobacteraceae bacterium | reverse complement strand
GGCGTACCGATGACCGCGGGTGAAACCACCTTTGACGAGTGCTACAACGGCAATATTCTGGTCAACGCCTTCAACCTGGGCCTCGCTCCCAAGGACAAAATCTTCTACGCACGCAGCGAAGGGGTAGGCAACCCCGTCATCTACGTTGGCAGCAAGACGGGCCGTGACGGTCTGGGTGGCGCGGTCATGAGCAGTGATAGCTTCGATGACGAGAGCGAAAGCAAACGACCGACCGTTCAGGTGGGTGACCCCTTAACGGAAAAACTGCTGATGGAAGCCTGCCTGGAGCTCTTTAAAACCGACTACATCGTCGGTATCCAGGACATGGGTGCGGCGGGTCTGACCAGCTCCTCCTTCGAGATGGCCAGCAGCTCCGGAAGCGGGATGATCATGCACCTTGACCGCGTTCCGGCGCGTGAGACCGGTATGGTTCCCTATGAGTTCATGCTCTCCGAATCCCAGGAACGGATGCTGATCTGCGCCAAAAAAGGGTATGAGGAGAAGGTTCTCGCCTTCTTCAAAAAATACGAACTGGAAGCGGAAGTGATCGGTGAAGTCACCGATACGGGCCGGATGGAGCTGATGTGGCACGGCGAAAAAGTAGCCGACATGCCGATCGCCCCCATCACGGACGAAGCGCCGATGTATGACCGCCCGACTAAAAAGCCGGCCTACCTGGACGAGATCAAAAACGTCACCATCGATGACCTCGATATCCCGGCTCCCAGCGATGCACTCAAAGCGATGCTGGCCCATCCGGAGGTTGCGGATAAAGCGTGGATCTACGAGCAGTATGACTCCACTATCCAGAACAATTCTGTCACCCGTATCGGTAAGAGCGATGCCGGTGTAATCCGTCTCAAAGACAGCAAAAAAGCGATCGCCATGAGCGTCGACTGTAACCCCCGCCAATGCTTTATCGATCCCAAAATGGGTGCGGCGGCCGCAGTGGCCGAATCCGGACGTAACGTAGCCATGAGCGGTGCTCGCCCGCTGGCTATTACCGACTGCCTCAACTACGGCAATCCGGAGAATCCGGAGGTAATGTGGCAGTTTGCACAAGGGTGCGAGGGGATCAAAGAGGCGTGTAAAGAGCTGAACACTCCGGTTGTCAGCGGCAACGTCTCCCTCTATAACGAAACCAACGGGGTAAGCGTTTTCCCAACTCCATCCATTGCCATGGTCGGTGTGCATGATGACAACGAAAACATCCTGACCGCGCCCTTCAAAGAGCCGGGCAGTGCGGTCTACCTGATCGGTGAAACCGGTTTTGAATTCGGGGGCAGCCTCTACCTGAAACTCTTTGGTAAAAAAGTGGCCGGTACCATGCCGAAGCTCAACTATGAAAAAGAGCTGGCCCTGTGGGAACTGATCATCGAAGGGAATGCGAAAAAACTCTTTAACGCAGCCCACGACGTCAGCGTCGGCGGTGTTGCCGTGGCCCTGGCGGCCATGGCGGTACGCGGCGGTCTTGGGTTTGAAGGGGTCATGCCCATCGACGACGAACGAGTTGTCTTTGCGGAGAGTCTCTCCCGTGCCATCGTGGAAGTTTCCACCGAAAATATCAAGGCATTTGAAAAGTTCGTTAAGGCCAGCGGCCTGAATTACGAACGCATCGGCAGCGTTGCCGATAAAGACTTTATGCTTAACTCCATCAGCCTCTCATCCGAAGAGCTTGAAGCAACCTATTACGGCAGCTTCGAGAAGATGATGAACCAGGATATCTAACCAATTTGCAACCATTGTGCCGGGGGCTCTTCCCGGCTACTTTCCAACGTGATCAATCAGAACGTTTTTAGCGCTTATCAAATCTTTCGCCAGATCATCCACATTTTCCAGCCCTATAGATAGACGGATTAGCCCCGGAGTAACCCCCAAAAAGCCCTGGGTCGCTTCGTCGAAATCACGGTAGATGGTAGAGGCCATGTGCAGGGCCAGGGTGCGGCTGTCGCCGATGTTGGCGGTAAGCGTCAGCATTTTGCTTTGGCGAAGCAGATCGAAGGCCGCCTCTTTGCTGCCCATGTCCAGGGTGATTAAGGTGCCG